>JBKQKK010000083.1:0-18002 GCA_052147535.1 Solirubrobacteraceae bacterium
CGGGATTCGAACCCAGATTCACGGTTTTGGAGACCGCGCGTATAGCCATTAACTCACTCCCCCAGGGGAGCTGCGGATGGTAGAGCAGGGAACGGCGTCTGATCGTCTGATGATGGATGATGGATGAATGGATGCGGGCGAAGGGACTCGAACCCCCAAGGGCGTCAGCCCACCGGCACCTAAAGCCGGCGCGTCTACCAATTTCGCCACGCCCGCTGCGAATCGCTGTCAGATTGTATGGTCCGCCGCATGCCTCCGGCGCGGCGCGAAGATCCGGACGAAATCGACAGCCGCCCGAGGCGCGAAAGGTTGCGGCGCAGGGTCACCAAGGTGATCATGGGCGCCGTCCTGATCGCACCGGCAGCGCGCCACATGATCCGCAGGCGCCGTCTGGCTCGCGGGCTCGAACTGCTCCCTCCAGCCACCCAGCGGGCGCCCGCATCTCTGGGGCCGCCGGGGCCGCCGGCGATGCCGCTCGCTACCGTACCACCGGCAGCGCTCGAAAACGTACCATCAACGGCCCCCGCGGCCCCCGCGGTCCCACCCCCAACCATGACTGCCTCAGCGCCGGTCATCCCCACTCAGAGCCCACCCCGCCAAGCCACGCTCGCAACCCCCAGGGCCACTCGCGTCATCACTTATCCGAACCGCGAGAAGCCGCAGAGCAAGCTCACCAAGGCGATCGTGATCGTGATCCTGCTCGCATCGGTCGTGCTTGTGCTCGCAGTCACAATCGGCGGCTGGAGCGAGCTCGAGGGCATGACCGCCGTTAACTTCGCGTGGTGCGCGATCTATCTCGCGCTCGCCTACTACGTCAGCCGCTGGAATCGAGGCTTGCTGCCGATCGCGGCGGCGCTGGCCGTGCTGCTGGCCGTGATTGCGTTGATCGCCGGCACCGGAGCGTTCGGGACCAGCTGGTTCGATCGCGCCCGCGAGGGCTTCGCCGTGCCGCAATCGCTGCTCGGCGGCACCGGCCTGGACCCGGACACGCTGGGCGTGTTGACGCTCGCGATCGCCCCGGTCCAGGCCTTGCTGGTGCTGTTCGCGATGCACGGCTTCACGCAGGGCTGGAACGTCGAACAAGAGGTTCCAGCCGCATAGGAGTCTCGCCCGGGCGAGCTCAGACAGGTCCGCGAAGGCTGCCGGCGAGCGCCAGCGGACCGCGGTAGCCTGCGCGGTCTTGGGGTCGCGGTCTTGGAGTTGCGCGGTCTTGGGGTCGCGGTCTTGGAGTTGGGCGGTCTTGGGGTCGAGTACGGCGGGTGGGATTCGAACCCACACGTCCCCAAGGGACAGCGGCTTTTGAGGCCGCCATGTCTACCATTCCATCACCGCCGCTCGGCGGGTCTAGTGTACGGGCTCCCGTGGGAGCCCCTACTACTGGAGATCTGAGCCCGTAGGGCCTGTCCCAGGCTCTGCGGGGCGAGGCGCCTTCACGTGCTCGTTCAGAGGACGGTTCAGAGGCATCGAGAGGCCATCTCGAGGAATCAGCTGCCGTCGGTGCCGTTCGCTACGAGTTCGTAGAGCGAATCGATCAGTGCGCCGGGGGCGACCAGAAGGCCATCTGGAAGCGGTCCCTGCGCTTCCAGCCGCCGCACGCGCGCGCCGGCGCGCGCACAAATCAGGCTGCCGGCAGCATGGTCCCAGGGACGTAGCCCGCGCTCGTAGTAGGCATCGACTCGCCCGCACGCGCAGGCGCACAGATCCAGCGAAGCGGCGCCCGCGCGGCGGATGTCACGCACGCGCGGCAGCAGCCGTGCGGCCACCTGCGCCTGGCGCGCTCGCACGGAGGCCTCGTAGGCGAATCCGGTGGCGATCAGTGCCCGCGCCAGTTCGGTTCGCGTCGAGCAGCGGATCGGCTCCCCATTGAGCGTCGCCACACCGGACCGCGTCGCGGCGAAGCATTCACCGCGAAGCGGGTCCAGGACCACGCCGGCGATCGCTCCCGCACCGTCCTCGCAAGCTACGCTGACCGCAAACGTCGGGATCCCGTACAGGAAGTTGACCGTTCCGTCGAGCGGGTCGACAACCCAGCGGAGCTCAGCTTCGCCTCCGGTGGCGCCGCCCTCTTCCCCCAAGATGCTGTCGCGCGGGCGCTCGCGCAGCAGCAGCGACCGGATCGCCGCCTCAGCCGCCAGGTCGGCGTCGGATACGGGATCAGTGGGGCTGCTCTTGGCGCGCACGCCCTCGGCGCGGTGCCCGAAACGGGCGCGGAGCTCGGCTGCCGCGGCCTGGGCCGCGGCACGTGCGACGGCGAGCAGTTCGTCATCCGATGCGCGGGGCATGCGCTACTTATAGACGAGCTTCAAGCCGAGAAGTTGCGCGACTGTGACGAACCGGTAGCCGCGGGCCCGAAGTGTCGCGATCTCGTGCGGAATTGCGGAGAGCGTCTCGTAGCGCGGGCCGCCACCGAAATGCTGGATCACGATTGAGCCGTTGCGGGCGTTGGCGACGACGCTCCCGTAGATCGCGCCGACGCCGGGAAGCGCCCAGTCCTGCGGATCGACGTTCCACATGACCGTCAGGAAGCCGAGTGATCGCGCGAGCGATTCGAGCTGGTGGTCGGTGTCGCCGTAGGGGGGCCGCCACAGACAGGGCTCAAAGCCTGTGGCCCGTCGGATCGCCTCGGCGGTCAGCTCGAGCTCCGATGTCTGCTGCGCAGGCGCCAGGCCGTCCATATCCGGATGCGTCCAGGTGTGATCGCCGATCAAGTCGCCGTCCGCGAGCATCGCCCGCTCGGTGGCGCCGGTCGGGTCGTACTCCGGTATCTGCCTGCCGATCTCGAAGAACGTCGCAGCAACGTGGTCCCGCGCCAGCAGCCTGACGAACTCGATCGAGGGTGGATTGGGCCATGGTCCGTCGTCGAACGTCAGCGCGAGCTCGCGGCGCTTCGGCGAACCTCCGTACACGAGAGACGGACCCGCCGGCACGCATCCGGCCAGCAACGGCGTGTGCAGCTTCGCCAGACCGCTGTAGGTGGCGAGCAGCGGTGGGCAGGCGCCGCGCGTCGCGCCCGCCGCCCGGCAGGAGCTGATCGCAAGCTCGCTGAGCACCTGCCAGCGTACCGTCTTGTATCGGATGCCAATCGCCGACGCCAGGAACTTCGCGGTGATCTCCTCGAAGCTCGACCTCGAGATCGCCGCCTCGATCGGATCGCTGCGCCCGGGTCCCGCGCGAGTCTCGTGAGTGTAGTCCAGCGCGATCTGGCCGGAGCGCCGTGGCTGCACGCAGAGCTCGCCGACGCTCACGTGACTGCGCACCCGCTCCAGCGCCAGGCACAGCGAGCGCCGGGAGTGCTGCAGGCCGATCGCCGAGAACGGGCGCTCCATTACCACGTGCCAGCTGAGCTGCCGGCCTTCCTGCGTCAACGACGCGGTCGCGATCGGCAGTGCAGCCAGCCCGGAGGCGCGAGACCCCTGATGCGCGCTACCTTCCGTCGCGATGGCGATCACGGCTAGCAGCATCGCCAGCACGAGTAGCGCCGCCAGCAGCAGGCGATGACATCTCACGGCCCACAACCAGTGTCTCACTGCCCACAACCATAGACTGATGGCAATGAGCGGGCCAGTAGTGGTGCTCGCGGGCGGCACCGGCGGCGCCAAGCTTGCGCGTGGGATGCTCGATGTGGTCGGCCCTGACGAGCTCACCGTGATCGCCAACACCGGCGACGACATCGAGATCTACGGCGGGTACGTGTCGCCAGACGTCGACCTCGTCACCTTCTGGCTGGCCGACCGAATCGACGAGCGTGGCTGGGGGCTGGCGGGCGACACGTTCAACGTGATGGCGGGGCTGCGAGCGCTTGGCCGCGAGGTCTGGTTCTCGCTGGGCGATCTGGACCTGGCGATCGCGCTGCAGCGCTCGCTGGCGCTGGCGCGCGGCCGGCGCCTGACCGAGGCGCAGTTGACGATCCTGCAGGCGCTCGGCGTGGGTGCGCGCGTGCTGCCGATGAGCGACCAGCCCGTGCGCACGCGTGTGATGGCTGCCGACCGCTGGTGGCCGCTACAAGAGTTCCTGATCAACTCGGTCGGCGCAGGTGGATGGGGGCCGATCCAGGGCGTGCAGCTGCGTGGCGCCGGCGGCGCGCGGGCGACCCCCGAGGCGCTCGACGCGATCGCGCGCGCACGCGCGATCGTGATCGGCCCCTCGAACCCGATCATCTCGATCGGCCCGATTCTCGCGGTCAGCGAGCTGAGAGCCGCAATCGCACGCAGCCCCGCTCCCGTGGTGGCGGTTAGCCCGTTCGTCGAGGGAATCGTGCTCAAGGGCCCGACCGCAGAGTTCATGCGCTGGCGCGGCCTGCCGGCGTCGGCGGCATCGCTCGTGACCCTCTACGAAGGCCTGATCGACGGGCTCGTCAGCGACGAGCGGCTGCCATCCGTGACGCTCCGGACCGACGTCATGATGGACGGGGCAGAAGGACGCAAGCGCCTCGCAGCCGAGACGCTCGAGTTCGCGATCACCGTGCGAAAAGCCACTGCCGCCACTACCCAGTAGCTTCTCGTGCCGATGGCAACCTACGCGATCCTGCCGATCAAGAGCTTCGACGAGGGCAAGCAGCGGCTGACGCCCGGAATGAGCAGCGGGCCGAGACGGGCGCTCGCCGAGGCGATGTTCTCGGACGTGCTGACCGCGCTGCGCCGTTCGAGCTTGATCGCCGAGATCCTGGTCGTCAGCTCGGCCCACAATGCGCAGCGGATCGCCAGCGGCCACGGAGCAGCCGTGCTCGAGGATCAGGCCTCCGGCCACAGCGAGGCGGCCGCGCTCGGCATCGCCCACGCAATCGAGCTCGGTGCCGATCGCGTGCTGCTGGTGCCGGGCGATTGCCCGCTGCTCGACCCCAACCAGCTGGACGCGCTGATCGCGCACCCGGCGCCGGCGCGCTGCGCGCTGATCGTCCCAGACCGTCATGGGACCGGGACCAACGCGCTGCTGCTCGCACCCCCGGACGTGATCACACCGTCATTCGGTCCAGGCAGCTGCGCCCGCCACCTGGAGCTCGCAAGCGCGGAGGGCGCGCCGGCTGAGGTCGTCGAGCTGTCCTCGCTCGCGTTGGACGTCGACACGCCGGAGGACCTCCAGGCGCTGCGCGTCGCGCTCGCAGCTACCCACGGCGGCGCTGCGCACACGCGCGGCATGCTGAATCAGATGACCCGCAGCCAGATCCATTGAAGCCGCGGGCGGCCAGGCGCGGAGATCGCTGCCGTTGAGGATCAGCAGCACTGGCCGATTGCCGATCACTGCAATCCCACTGCAGGGGATCGGCGAGATTCGACCCGGCGACGATCTCGCCGCGCTGGTCGTCGACTCGCTGCGATCCGGAGAGCAGCCACTGGCTCTCCAGAGCACCGACGTGCTCGTGATCGCGCACAAGGCGGTCTCGAAGTCGGAGGGCGCGGTGCGGGCACTGGGCGAGGTTCAAGTGGGCGCGCAAGCCCTCGCCCTGGCACGCGCGCAGGGTAAGGATCCGCGCCACGTTCAGGTTGTGCTGGAGCAGGCACGGGCGGTTCTGCGCGCCGACCGCGGAGTGATCATCTGCGAGACCCATCACGGGTTCGTCTGCGCGAACGCCGGCGTGGATGCGTCAAACGTCCCTGGCGACGACACGCTCGTGCTGCTTCCTGCCGATCCCGATCGATCCGCGCGTGCGCTGCGCGCGCGGATCGGCGAGCTGGCCGGTGTCTCGCCCGCGATCGTGATCACCGATTCATTTGGTCGCGCCTGGCGCGTCGGCCAGTGCGACGTCGCGATCGGGTGCGCCGGCCTGCAACCGGCCGAGGACTGGCGCGGGCGGCCTGACGCGAACGGGCGCCCGCTGCATGGCACCTTGATCGCCGTCGCCGACGAGCTCGCCGCAACCGCCGACCTGGCACGCAGTAAGGATGGCGGCGAGCCGGTGGTGCTCGTGCGCGGAGCCGCCCGCCACGTCACCGTCGCTGACGGTCCCGGCGCGGTCGCGCTGGTGCGCGCCGAGCAGCAGGACCTGTTTCGCTAGCCTTAGGGCCCGTCAGCCCGACGCCGGGCGGGACCCGCGGTTCGCCGGGGGTGGCCGGCGCTGCGCCGGGTGGTCATGGTCGCGACGATCAGGGCTGACAGCACCAGCAGAGCCCCCGCCAGCTGCAAGGGACTCGGCGATTCGCTGAAGATCAGCGCCGCGAGCACTAGCGACCCGATCGGCTGGACGGTCAGCAGCAACGAGGTGATCGCTGCCGGCAGCCGCGGCAGCGACGTCGCGATCAGCAGCCAGCCGAACACCTGCGAGGTCAGCGCGAGCGTGATTAGCCAGCCGGCCCCGGGCCAGCTCGGAACCAGGTGCGCGTCCCCGATCAGCACCCCGGCGATGATCGACACCCCAGCTGCGGTGGCGGTCGCGTCGAACAGCGGCCCCGCCGGACGACGCAGATCCGAGCCGCCCGCCCGCAGCAGCAGCAGGAAGCCGACGTAGGCGATTCCGGCACCGACGCCGAACAGCGCGCCGCGCGAGGGGTGCACGCCATACGCGGTGTGTTGCAGCACACCTGAGATCATCAGCACCCCGAGCGCCGCCAGCGGCAGCGCCGCGAGCACGCGACCAGAGGGCCGCTCGGACAGGATCGCCCAGGCGACGAGCGGGACCAGGACGACCTGCACGTTCGCGAGCACGGTCGCCAGGCCGGCACCGACATCCTCGATCGAGTTGTGCCACAAGATCAGGTCAGCCGCGAAGAACACTCCGGCCGCCACCACGTGACGTCGCTCGCGCCAACTGCGCGAACCGTAGCGGCGATCCTCCAGCCACATCAGCAGTCCGAGCACCGGCAGCGCGTAGGCGCAGCGAAAGATCGCGGCGGTCGACGGCGAGGCCTTGCTGAGTCGCACGAGGATGCTCGAGAACGCGATCGCCATTGCACCGAGCACCGCGCAAACGCGCACGTTGCGCTCGTTCGCCAGCCAGCCGTCCATCGCGACCGCGCACCGAACTACGTCGCGGCGAGCGGCGCGCCGATCGCGTGAAAGCCGCCGTCGACGTGCAGGATCTCGCCGGAGATCGCGCGCGCGTAATCCGACAGCAGGAAGCACACGGCATCTGCCACAGGTGTGCAATCCGAGATATCCCAGCCCAGCGGCGCCTGCAGGCGCCACGCGTCGGCGAGCTGCTGGAAGCCAGGGATCCCGCGCGCCGCGACCGTCCCGAGCGGTCCGGCGCTGACCAGGTTGACGCGGATCCCGCGCGGCCCGAGGTCACGCGCGAGGTAACGTGAGACCGACTCGAGCGCGGCCTTGGCAACCCCCATCCAGTCGTAGATCGGCCACGCGACGCTCGCGTCGAAATCGAGCCCGACGATGCTCGACCCGCTCGCCATCAACGGCGCCGTTGCGGCGGCCAGAGCCTTCAGCGAGAACGCGCTCGTCTGGAAGGCCTGCGCGGCACTCTGCGCCGGCGCGGTCATGAAGCGCCCGCCGAGCGCGTCCTCGGGTGCGTACGCGATCGCGTGCAGGACGCCGTCGACGCGGCCCCAGCGTTGCGTCAGCTCGCGCGTCAGCGCCTCGAGGTCGCCCTCGTTGTTGACATCGAGCTCGAGCACCTCGACCGGCTCGGGCAGCCTCGCCGCGGCGCGCTCGGTGATCCGCCGGATGCGCCCGAAGCTGGTCAGCAACAGCTTCGCCCCCTCGCCCTGCGCTCGCTGTGCGACGTGGAAGGCGATCGAGTCCTTGGTGATCACGCCGGTGATCAGCAGGCGCTTGCCTTCGAGGATCACGCGCTGGCCTCCGCGCCAGCCACGCTCACGACCTGGCCCCGCTGAGCACGAGCGCGACGTTGTGTCCACCGAACGCGAATGAGTTGGAGACAGCGGCCGGCGGCGCGCCGTTACCGGCGGTGAGCAGCCGCGCTTCGCCGGGAACGTAGTCGAGGTCGAGCTCGGGGTCCGGCACCTCGTAGCCGAGCGTTGGTCCGATCAAGCGCGTCTGCAGCACCTGCAAGGTCGCGATCGCTTCGACCGCGCCGGCGGCGCCGAGCAGATGGCCGATCGCCGATTTGGTCGAGGAGATCGGGATCCGCTTGGCGAGGTCCTTGCCGAACGCGCGCTTCAGCGCGACCGTCTCAGCCGCATCGTTGAGCTGGGTCGATGTGCCGTGCGCGTTGACGTAGTCGATCGCCTCCGGCTCGAGGTCGGCGTCCGCGATCGCCAGCGAGATCGCCGCCGACGCCGGGCCGCCTGAAGGCTCGGGTGCCGTCAGGTGGTGCGCGTCGGATGTCGCGCCGTAGCCGACGAGCTCACCCAGGATCGTGGCGCCGCGCGCGCGCGCCGCCTCGGCCTCCTCGAGCACGATCACGCCGGCTCCCTCGCCCATCACGAAGCCATCGCGGCGCGCGTCGAACGGCCGCGAGATACCAGTCGGGGAGAGTGCCTGCATGGCGCCGAAGCAAGCGAACCCGAACTCCGTCAGCGTCGCTTCGGCCCCGCCTGAGACCACTGCGTCGGCGTCTCCGTACTGGATCATCCGCAGCGCTTGGCCAAGCGCGTGGGCACCGCCCGAGCACGCCGAGACGACGCCGTACATCTGGCCACGCAGCGCGTGGCGCATCGCCACCGCGGCCGCCGCCGCGTTCGGCATGTACATCGGGATGCCGAGCGGCGAGACGCGCGCCGCGCCGCGCTGTCGCATCACATCGTGGTTTGCCTCGACCGTGGCGATGCCCCCGATCCCGGTCGCGATCACGCACCCGACTCGCAGCGGGTCATAGGGCTTCTCCTCACACCAGCCGGCCTGCGCCAGCGCTTCGTCGGCGGCGACCACAGCAAACTGGGCGAAGCGGTCGAGCCGTCTCGCCTCCTTGGTCGAGAAGAATTCGCCGGCTGCGAAATCGGTGCATGCGCCCATGCCGTCGGCGATCGCGCACACACCCTGCGCCCAGCGTTCGTGCAGCGGCCGCGCACCCACACCGAGGGGCGTCACCGCGCCGATGCCGGTGATCAGAGCCCGTCGCCTCACGGTCTAGGCAGCCTTGGCGACGATCATGTCGATCGCGTCGCCGACGGTCTTCAGCTTCTTCATGTCATCGCCGGAGAGAATCACGCCGTACTCGTCCTCGACGATCTGGGCGAGCTCGACGAGGTCCAGCGAATCGATGTCGAGCGCCTCGAAGGTCGCTTCACGGGTGATCAGCTCGGGGTCCGGGCCGAAGCTCGCGAGTGCTTCGACGACGCGAGCCTGGACCTGCTCGGTGGTTACTGTGGACATTCATCTGCTCCTTGTCGTTTATTTGCAGTTTGCGCGTTCGGGCGGACGGCTGAGCGCTCACGCGGACAGGCCGCCGTCGACGCTGAGGACGGCACCGGTCACGTAGCCGGCCGCGGGAGAGACGAGGAAGCGTACGCATGCGGCCACCTCCTCGGGCGTGCCGGCTCGCCTGGCCGGCACGGCGTCCAGCAGATCTCTCGAGACAGCGGCGGTCATGTCGGTTTCGATCCAGCCCGGTGCGACGGCGTTGACGGTGATCCCGCGTCGCGCGATCTCGAGCGCCACCGTGCGCGTCAGCGCGATTAGCCCGGCCTTGGCGGCCGCGTAGTTGGCCTGCCCGGCGTTGGCGCGCAGTCCGACCACGGAGGAGATGTTCACGATCCGCCCGGCGCGCGCCCTCAGCATCGAGCGCAGCGCGCGTCGCGTGAACCGGAACGCGGCCGTCAGGTCGGTGTCGAGCACCGCCGACCACTCCTCGTCGCGCATCGACGGCGCGAGGTTGTCGGCGCTGATGCCGGCATTGTTGACGAGCGCCAACACAGGCACACCGAAGTGCGACTCGAGCGCGCCGAACACAGCGTCCGGAGCAGCGGGGTCGACGACATCGCCGGCCAGTGCCAGCGCGCGGCCTCCGGCCTGCTCGATCTGCGCGACGACGCGAGCGGCGCCGTCGCGGTCGGACCGGTAATTGACCCCCACGGGCCAGCCGTCGGCCGCGAGCGCGAGCGCGATCGCCGCACCGATCCCGCGCGAGCCGCCGGTGACCAGTGCGCAGCCGTTTCCCAGGCCGCTGGTGTCAGCAGCCATCCCGCCCGATCCGCTTCACGACGCCGCCTACCGGCGAAGCCCGCCCCGGCCACCTGACAACGCCTCCACCCCAGGTGAAACCGGCCCCGAACGCGCTCAGCAACACCAGCGCCCCGGGACGCAGCCGGCCTTCGCGCTCGGCGACGCTGAGCCCGACCGGAATCGTCGCCGCGGACGCGTTGCCGATCATCTCGATGCAGTTCACGACCCGCTCTGGCGCCAGCGCCAGACGCTCGCCGAGCGCTTTCGTGATCCGCGCGTTCGCCTGGTGATAGACGAACAGGTCGATATCGTCGAGCTCGAGACCCGCGCGCGTGACCGCTTCGATCGTCACTTCGCGCATCCGCCCGACGGCATGACGGAACACCTCGGGCCCGTCGAGCACCAGCTTGCGCTGCTCGTGCGTGGCGACGATCGTGCGACCATGCGAGCCGTCGGCACGCAGCACGATCGGCCCGATCGCGCCGTTGTCGGCGGCGGAGTCGCCGGCCACGCCCAGCACCACGGCGCCGGCGGCGTCGCCGAACAGGGGCGCCGAGCGCTTGTCCTCGTAGTCGGTGATGCGCGTGATGAAGTCGGCGCCGACCAGCAGCACGCGCTCGGCGCGTCCGCTCTCGATCTGCGCCGCCCCTAGCGCGAGCCCGGTCAGGAATGCCGTGCACGCAGCCCCGACGTCGAACGTACCGGCATTCCTTGCACCGAGTGCGTGCGCCACCAGCGGCGCCGTGTTCGGCGTCAGCTCGTCCTGGGTCATCGTCGCGACGATCACGAGGTCAAGCTCGCTGCCCTCGACACCCGCGCGCTGCAGCGCGCAGGCCCCCACGCGGATCGCGTAGTCGCTCAGGCGCTCGTCGGGCGCGGCCTGGCAGCGCTCGCGGATCCCGGTGCGCGAGATGATCCACTCCTCGCTGATCCCGAGCCGGTGCGCCAGTTCGGCCGTGGTCAAGCGTCCCTGCGGCAGTTCGGCGGCGACCGACAGGATCGTCGCGGTGCGCGCGCCGGACGCGCGCGCCGGCGCCTCGGCGGCCCGTGCAAGGGCCAGCAGCTGCTCAGGCACCGACAAGCTCCACGTCGCGCAGGATCCGCTTTGCCAGCCCGCTCAGCACCGTTCCAGGACCGACTTCGACGAACCGCTCGGCGCCGAGCTCGTGCAGTCTGATCATCGTCTCGCGCCAGCGAACCGGCATCGTCAACGCCTGGGCGAGACGCAGGCGCACGTCGTCAAACGGAGCCGCGGTCACGGCCGAGATCACCGTCGCTCGCGCCGGCGCGATCTCGACGCGCTGCAGCGCGGCTGCGAACGGCTCGACTGCCGAGGCCATCATCGGCGAGTGGAAGGCGCCCGTAACGGGCAGGATCATCGCCCGCAGGCCCAGGTCGCGAGCGGCCGCCGCGGCGCCGGGCAGGGCGCAGCGCGCACCAGATAGCACGATCTGCTGGGGCGAGTTGTCGTTGGCGACGGCGAGCGCGTGCACGCCGGCGAGCTCCTCCGCGAGCTCGGCCGCCCGCGCACCGACCAGCGCCACCATGCCGCCGTCCCCGGCGCGCTCACCCGCCTCCGCCATCAAGCGGCCGCGGAGCGCCACCAGCCGCAGGCCGTCATCCTCAGACAGGCTGCCGGCCGCCACCAGCGCGCCGATCTCGCCGAGCGAGTGGCCGGCCATGAAGTCGGCGAGCGGACGTCCACGAGCTGTCCACCCCGCGACGCTCGCGCAGTAGATCGCCGGCTGCGCGAAGGCAGTGCCGTCTTGGACCCGCGCGAACGGATCCTCGCCGACCACCTCGAGCGCCAGTGCGAGCAGATCGGGACGGACCTGCGCGACCTGGTCGCGCATGTCGGCTGTCTGGCTCCCCTGGCCAGGGAACAGGATCGCGGTAGCGCCCATCGTGTGCAAACGTACGCTGGATCGGCGAGCGGGATACCCCCTGTGCATCTACTTCCCCCCGTTCGGGGGGATCCCGGCAGGCTCAGTGGGCGCTCAGGCCAGCAACCCGATCCGCTGCGCGCGCTGGACGGCGTCGGCGCGGTTGCGGGCGCCGAGCTTGCGGTACAGGGCGCTGGTGTGCTCCTTGACGGTGTGTGGAGAGAGGAACAGCTGCTGCGCGATCTCGCGGTTGGTGGAGCCAGCGGAGATCAGCTCGAGAACCTCGCGCTCGCGGTCGGACAGCAGCGGGGCCGGCTGAGTTAGCTTCGGCGGAAACGACGTCATCCCGCCCGCGACCTTGCGCACGGCGCTGATCACCTCGCCGGCATCGAGGTCCTTGGAGACGAAGCCCGAAGCGCCCGCCGCCCGCGCGGCGGCGGGCGACATGCGCCCGGCGCCGGAGATCAGCAGCACGCGCGTCGAGGGCGAGGCGAGCCGGATCGACTTGCAAACGTCGGCTCCTGATTCGCCGGCGAGAAACAGGTCAACCAGGGCAACGTGCGGCAAGTAGCGACGCGTCAGCTCGAGTGCCTCGGGGCCCGTGCGAGCCGCCAGGCAGCGCTCGACCCACGGTTGCTGGGAGAACATCACACGAAAGCCCCAATGCACGACGTCGTGGTCGTCGACCACCAGCACCCTCAGGCTCATCGCTCGTGCTTTCGGTCCTCACGGCTCACCGCCCGGCCCTCCGGGACCCGCCCGCGTAGCTCAAGCCGCACCAGCATGCACGAGCGGCACCACCAGCCGCACGCGCCAATGTCCGTCCTGGCTCTCGCCGAACTCGACCATCCCCCCATGTCCGAGCGCCTCGAACGCGGCCAGGCGCAAGCCCATTCCCACACCACGCGGACCGGGTCGCAGGCCGTCGTTTCGCACCTGCAGGCTGAAGGTGTCGTCGTCCTGGTCGAGCTCGACTTCGATGTGGCTCGGATCGGCGTGCTTGGCGATGTTCCGCAGGGCCTCAGCGAGGAACGACTGCGCGAGCGCGTCGAGCTCGTCCGCGAGCACGAGCTCCGGCGGCCAGCTGACCTGCAGCGGCAGCGACTGCCCGGCCTGCAACCGCTCGAGCTCCTCAGCCAGCGTCGCGCCGGTGTCGTCGCGCAGCGGCGCCAGCGGGCGCTCCAGCGCCGCGCGCAGATCGCGGATCGCCTCCTGCAGCTCGGTTCGGCAGCGCTCGCGCTCGCGGGCGTCCAGCCCCTGCTCGGCACTCAGCGCCAGTGACACTCCGAACAGCCGCTGGAGCACGCGCTCGTGGATCTCCCGGGCGAGACCGAGCCGCTCGCCGAGGCGCCGGGACTGTTCCTGCTGGGTGGTCGCGATCCGGGCCGTGGCGACCAGCGCCGCCGTCTTGCCGAGCGTCCAGAGCAGATGCCGCTCACCGTCGGTCAGCTCGAACGCCCCCCCACCCCGGTCTGCGCAGATCACGCCGTAGGCGAGACCGGCGGCCGACATCGGCGTGCACACGAGCGTCGTGATCCCGAGCTCCTGCGCGTAGTCGGCGGGTAGTGCCTGATCGATGCCCTCCGAGACGACGATCACCTGGTCGGCTTTCAGGGCTCGCTGCGCGATCGGTGTGGCCAGCAGCGTCGGACGCAGAGCCGCAAGCTGGGTAACGGCGATGCCGTGCGCGCCCACAGCGCGCACCCGGCGCCCGCCGGCGCCGGACATGAAGATCGCGGCGCGGCGCATCGTCGTCAGCCGGCAGATCGCTTCGCAGATGCGGTCGTAGAACTCGGTCGAGGACGGGTCGGCGTCGATCTCCGCGAGCAGCTCGGCGAACACCTCGAGCGGCTCGACGCCGGCGAACAGAGCCGGCGTCCGCCCGACGCTCATCGGCGCCGAGCCTCGCTCGCGAGCGCGTAGCGGCGGCGCACTTGATAGAGCGTCGTGCGCTCCGCAGCCGGGCGTCCCGCCTCGTGGGCGGCAGCGATCAGATCCTCGGGATCGAGCTTGACGCCGTGATAGCTTCCCGCCAGGCGCGAGATCGACTCCTCCATCAGCGTCCCGCCGAGGTCGTTGACCCCCCAGCGTAGCGACTCGGTCGCCGCCTCCAGGCCCATCTTCACCCAGCTCGCCTGGAGGTTGGGGATCGTCCTGCCGAGCGCGAGCCGGAACACCGCCGTGTGCTTAAGGTTCTCCTCGGGCGTGATCTCCTCGATCCCGTGCGTGCGCCCGAGCAACGTGTGGAACGGGATGAACGACAGCGGTACGAACTCGGTGAAGCCGCCGGTCCGCTCCTGCAACGCGCGGACGACGCGCATGTGCTCGGCCAGCTCCCACGGCTCCTCGATGTGGCCGAACATGACCGTCACGGTTGAGCGCAAGCCGACCGCATGCGAAGCCTCGATGATCTCCACCCAGCGTGCCACCGGCAGCTTGTTGGGCGAGATCCGCTGACGAACGCCGTCGTGCAGCACTTCCGCAGCGGTCCCCGGGGTTGAGCCCAGACCGGCGGCGCGCAGGCGCTCGAACACCTCGGTCGCGCGCAGGGAGGAGATGTCGCAGATGTGCGCGACCTCCATCGGCGAGTAGGCGTGCAGATGCATTTCGGGCGCCAGTTGCTTGGCGAACGCCAGCCAGTGCTCGTAGTCCGACAGCTGCCAGTCTGGGTGGATCCCGGACTGGATGCAGAGCTCGGTGGCGCCGTAGTCCACCGCCTCGAGCACGCGCTCGGCGAACTCCGCCTCGGAATGCTCGTAGGCGTCCGGCGAGCGACGGCCCTGCCCGAAGCCGCAGAACGCACAGCCGACGGTGCAGACGTTCGAGACGTTGATGTTGCGGTTCACGACGAACGTGACGGTCTCCCCCGCGAGCTCGCGCCGCAGCTCGTCGGCGGCCTCACGCAGCTCCCCGATCACCTCCGGGCGGCGCTCGGCGAACAGCGCCGTGAGCTGCTCGCCCGACAGCTGCCGGCCGGCCGCGCCCAGCTCGATTGCCCGCCCCGCGACGTCCGGGGCGATGTTCAGCTCCGCTCGCCGCCCGCTCCCGCGCCGCGGGATGAACGACCAGTAGCTGCGCTTGATCACGTCGAGCACGCCCTGCGCGAGCCAGTCAGCGTCGATGTACTCGGGGTAGACGCAGAGGCGCTCGCTGAGCGCGTAGCCGTGCTCCGCCAGGCGCCTGCGGACGAGCGGCGGCGAAGGGAACGGATGCTCCGGGGAGATGTGGTCCCCGTTGGCGCTCAGCCCCCCAAGGTCGCTGGCGCCGGCGGCAACCAGCTCGACCCACCAGTCCGAGAGGTTCGGCGGAACCTGGATGCCGACGCCGGGCAGCAGGCGGTGGGCTTCGACGGTCAGCCGCTTCATCTGTTCGAGGGTCACTTCGGAGGACCACGCCGGAGCGGCCAGCTGCGGGCCGGCGGCCAGCCCGGTACGCCAATAGTCGCGCGCGGCCCCGCCGGCGATCTCGGCCGGTTCGCGCCCGTAGTAGCTCTGGTGCGGCACGAAGTTCTGGAGGATCACCTCCTGCAGGTGCCCGTAGCGCGCGTGCTCCGCGGCGAGCTCCTCGAGCGCGGCGACGCGCTCGTCCTCGCGCTCGCCGATCCCCACGAGGATGCCGCTCGTGAACGGGATCCGCAGCTCGCCGGCGGCGCGGATCGTCTCCAGCCGGCGGGCCGGATGCTTGGTCGGGGACCCTTGGTGCGCGATCAGATCCGGGTTGACCGACTCGAGCATCAGCCCCTGCGAAGCGGTCACCTCGCGCAGCCGCGCCAGATCCGCGGGGTCGAGCACGCCGAGGTTGGTGTGCGGCAGCAGGCCGCGCTCGAGCGCGCGCTCGCACACCCACACGACGTAGGCGACGAAGTCCTCAAAGCCGAGCTCCGCGAGCTTCGCGGCGACAGGAGCGTTGACCTCCGGGCGCTCGCCGGTGAGCACCAGCAGCTCCTTGACGCGGTGGCGCGTGACCGCCTGCTCGAGGATCGCGACAACCTCGTCGGGCTCGTGCAGATGCGCCTGATGCGTCGCAAACGCGCAGTACTTGCAGTAGCAGCGACAGGTTCGCGAGAGCGACAGCGTGATATTGCGGCTGAACGTTACGCGTCGACGCATGCGCGACCTTCGATTCTACGCAAGCGCCTATCCTGGCAAGCCGATGCGAGCCGCGAGCACCCGCCGCCAGTCCCGCGTGGCGGTCGCTCTAATCGCCGCGGTGCTGAGCGTCCCGCTCGGGGCTTGTGGCTCGCAGGCCACAAGCCCCGGTGCACGCGGTGCCTCGCTCGTGCTCGACTTCACCCCCAACGCGATCCATGCCGGCATCTACGAGGCGATCGCGCGCGGCTACGACCGCAGCGCTGGGGTGGCCCTGCACGTGATCGCGCCGTCGGCGAGCACGGACGCGATCAAGCTGTTGCTGACCGGCCGGACCGACTTCGCGATCCTCGACATCCACGACCTCGCGATCGCACGCGCCGAGGGCCAGGACATCGTCGCGATCATGGCGATCGTGCAGCGGCCGCTGGCAGCGGTGATCGCGGCGCCGCAGTTCGCCAGCCCGCGCCGGCTCGAGGGCCAGCTGGTCGGCGTCACCGGCGATCCCAGCGACCTCGCGGTCCTGCGGTCGGTAGTGGCCGGCGCCGGCGGTGATCCGGACAGGGTGAGGACGATCACGATTGGCTATAACGCGGTCGCCGACCTGCTCAGCCATCGCGTGGCGGCCGCCACCGCCTTCTGGAACGACGAGGGCGTCACGCTGGCGCACGTGCGCCCTGGATACCACGTGTTCAGGGTCGAGGACTACGGCGCGCCGCCCTACCCGGAGTTGCTGCTGTGCGCTACCGGCGCACAGCTGCGCAGCGACCCGAGCCTCGCGCAGGCCGTCGTGCGGGCGCTGGTGCGCGGCTACGACGCCGTCCTGCAGGACCCGCGCTCGGCACAGCGCGCGCTCGAGTCGCTGGTGTCTGGGCTCGAGCCGGCGCTCGTCGCCGAGCAGTTGCGCGCCGAGCTGCCGGCGTTCCGACCGGAATCGGGCGGCGTCGGCTCGCTCGATCCCGCGACCCTGAGCGCCTGGGCGCAGTGGGAGGTCAAGTTCGGGATCGTCAAGCGCGAGCCGGACATCGCGGAGATGTTCGACAGCAGTTTCCTGAACCGCCAGTCCGATCCGCAGGCGGGGCCAAAAGCCGCGACATAGAGGCGGTTGATCGACCTCGTTTCAGCCGAGTAGCCTCGGTCAGCCGAGCAGCCCTTACTGAGATCGCAGGCGCCGCTGCTCTTCGCGCAGCGACTCGGGCCGGCCCCACATCTGCACGATCTCGGCGCGGCCGGTGCGCACCTCGCGCAGCGCGAGCTCACCTTCGATGCCGGTGTCGTCGAGCAGCTGCAGCGCGCCGTGCACGGCGGTTGTGGCTGCTGCGTGGCCGAAGCGATGCGCCACTAGCAGCCGCCAGTGCCAGTCGTGCTTGGAATACGGCTGCGCGTTGCACTGGACCAGCAGCACCGCGGCGTCGATGTAGCGACGCTCGTCGAAGATCCGGAGATCGAGCTCGAGGTCGGTCCAGTCGTCCGGGAGCGAATCGAGGATCTGGTTGAAGGTGTCGGCCAGGGGCATCTGCTGTCCCGCGAGATTACCGTGTGCGGCGGTGCGTGCGCGTGCGGCGTGCGGGCGCGGGAGGACTCGATCCCTCCTCGCTCGCGGTCAGCTCGTCAGCTCAGTACCTGCGCGACGAACGTGTAGATCACCATCAGGCTGAGCGTGATCGCGAACAGGCGCAGGCCCCAGTAGGCCAGGTTCGCGCGCCGGCTCAGCGCTCGGCGCGGGACGGGTCGCGAGGTCCCGGCAACCAGCTGCTCGGGTTCGAGGTACATGATCGGCTCCGCCTCATGTTCGTGCACAGGTCAGCCGCTCAGAGGAGATGCGTGGTTTGCAGGAACGCATCGATCCCGTACGCGGCCCCGCAGATCGAGATGAATGCCACGATCGCGATCGCGATCCGGTTGGTGGATGCGCTGTTGGTCCACCTGCCCATCAGCTCGCGGTCGTTGGCGAGCAGGATCATGAACACGAGCGCAACCGGCAGCAGCACCGTGGCGAGCACGTTTGCGTTCAGCGCGA
>JBKQKK010000084.1:0-3732 GCA_052147535.1 Solirubrobacteraceae bacterium
CCCGGCGCGGTCCGCGCGGGCGTCGGGGCGGCGGTTGAGCTGGCGGGCGCCGGCGCTGTTGGTCGCGGCGGTACTGAGGCTTTGCGTGCCCGCGGAGCCCGGCGCGCGCTCGTCGCGACGCTCTCACTAGCGGTGGCCGTGCCGGCCACGGGCGCTGCGGGACCCGAGCGCTCCGGTTCGCTCTCGCGTGAGGTGAGCGCGACCAGCGCGCGGCCCAGGCGCTCGATCTCGCCGAGCAGCTCCTCGAGGCGGGCTTGGATGTCGCGGCGTATCTGGTCGAGGTCGAGCATGGGGGGAGAGTGGTCCTTGCGTGTAGCCGGGTCACCGTGATCGTAACCCGCAGCTGCACGGTGAGCGTCCCCAGCTGCCGGGTAAGAGAGCGTTAGCGCGCTCGAGGCGCATGGCGGGTCTCGCCTGACAGCGCACGATAAAAGGTCGTTATGGGCACCTCGTAAGTGGATCCGCTACCGCTCGCAAGTGGGCGGCAGCGAGAGTCGACATCGGCGGCGATCTACGATGGCTAGCTCAAGTCCACGCGCGCCGGGAGACTGCGTTTGCAGGCTCTCGGGCTGGTTGCGTGTTCTTCACTCGAGGCCGAGGATCTCGCCGCGCTCGCGTTGGGGTGCGGTGGGCGCTGCGCGCCTGTGACGGGCGGAGATGTCGTGGAGGTAAGTTGTCACGACTCCGTCAGAGACTCGCAGGCGCGGGGGCTGACGTGGTGAGCGAGACTCGGGTTTGGCTGAGCGGCGACCGTTGGGCGTTGTCGGGTTGGCGTGGGGATGGGGACGATGGATGGTGGTCATGCTGCTTGTTGCTCCAGTTCGAGGTTGGCGAGGGCGGGAGTGCGCTCGTCGGTCGCGAGTTGCAGCTCGGGCCGGGTCGAGCGCGGCCGCAGGAGCGCGAGCGCGAGCAAGACCGCGGTGAGGGCCGCTCCGGCGGCGAGGAGGAACGCGACGTGGTAGCCGCTGATCAGCGAGGTGGTGAGGTCGTGATGGGAGGACAGGAGGGCCTTGGTGTGGTTGGTGGCCACGGTGCTGAGAAGGGCAAGTCCGAGCGCGCCGCTGATCTGTTGCGAGACGTTGGTGATGCCGGAGCCGAGCCCGGCGTCGGCGGCGGGGACGTCCTGCATCGCTAGTGTCAGCAGGGGCAGGAACGCGTTGCCGATGCCGAGACCGATCGCGAAGTTGGCAACGAAGATCGTCGGGAAGAACGCGGTGTGCGGACCGACCGAGCTGAACAGGAACAGTCCGGCGGCCGCGATCGCGATACCGGCCGTGAGCACCGGGAGCGCCCCCAAGCGCCTGACCAGCGCAGCGGTGATCCCTCGGGAGAGAACCGCGACCGTGAGCGTCCATGGCAGGAAGGCTGCGCCCGTCTGCAGGGCGCCGTAATGACGGACATGCTCGAGATACAGCGTGCCGAGGAAGAAGGTCGCGTACATGCCCGTCACCAGCAGGCCTCTGACGAGGCTGGCGTTGACGAGCCCACGGAGGCGCAGGATCCGCAGCGGCATGATCGGGTTCTCGATCCGGGCCTCGAGGGTCACGAACACAGCCATCAGCGCGGCGGCGAGGCCGAGAAAGCCGAGCACCTGAGCGGAACCCCAGCCGTGGCTGGTGACTTCGACGATCGCGTAGATCGCGCTCATCAGCGAGACGGTTACGAGCAGTGAGCCGAGCCAGTCAACGCCGTGCGCGAACCCGAGCCCGCTGTCGCTGCGGATGAGCGCGTTACCGAGCAGGAACGTGGCGACTCCGATCGGGAGGTTGACGAAGAACACCCAGTGCCAGCTGAGCGCCTGGGTGAGGACGCCGCCGGCCAAGAGGCCGAGTGAGCCGCCGGCGACGGAGACAAACACGTAGGCGCTCATCGCGCGGGCCCGCTCGGTGGCTTCGGGGAATTCGGTGACGATGATCGCGAGGATCACCGAGGCCTGGGCCGCGGCGCCGACGCCTTGCAGGAAGCGGGCGCCGATCAGCGCGCCTTGGCTCGGCGCGATCCCGCACAAGAGCGACGCGACGGTGAACACCGTCAGGCCGGCGAGGAAGACCCGCTTTCGCCCGGCGAGGTCGCCGAGCCGGCCGGCGAGCAGGAGCAGGCTCCCAAAGGTGACGAGGAACGCATTGACGACCCAGCTGAGGTTCGCCTGGCTGAAGTGGAGGTCGCGCTGGATCGAGGGGAGTGCGACGTTCACGATCGTGACGTCGAGCACGATCATCAGCTGCGCGAGGCAGACGATCATCAGCGTGATCCAGCGGCGGCGGTCCGGGGAAGAAGAGATGAGGCTCATGCGGATTTCCCTGCTTGCGGTGGTGTGCCGTTAGGCGTAAAATGGAGGCCACCTCCGACATATCTGGAGGTACCCTCCGAAACTATATGGAGGCATCCTCCGCTTGTCAAGGGAGATCGGCATGAGCACCACCGCAGCATCCACGGAAGGCCTAATCACGCGGCCTAAGCGCGCCGACGCGCGCCGCAACTACGAGAAGGTGCTCAGCGCTGCGCGCGAGGCCTTCGCCGAGGGCGGGGAGGCGACGTCGCTGGAAGAGATCGCGCGCCGCGCGGGGGTCGGGATCGGCACGCTGTACCGCCATTTCCCGAATCGCCAAGCGCTGCTGGAGGCGCTCTACGTCAATGAGGTCGAGGAACTGTCTCGCTCCGCGGAGCAGCTCGACGAGGTCGATCCGTGGGAGGCGCTCAACAGCTGGTTCGAGCGCCTGATCGGCTACCTCGCCACCAAGCGGGCGCTCGCCGCCGAGCTGACCAACTACCTCGATCAGGACGCGCCGCTGTTCCAGGCCTGCCGCGCGTCGCTGTTCGCCGCCGGCGAGCCACTCCTCAAACGCGCCCAGGACGCCCGCGTCGTGAGGGGCGACGTCGGTTTCTCCGACCTCCTTCACATGGTCGCTGGGATCAGCAAGATCCCAAGCAGCGATCCGAAGCAGGTCGAGCACATCATCCGGATCGCGCTCGACGGCCTGCGCTACCGCCCCGAGAGTTACTAGTACATCCGGCCCAACGCCGCCGCCGTGCACGGCTCCACCACAGCCGTCACCTGGGGCGGCGCGATCCCTTCGCTGCCATCCCACTCAGCACGACGCTCATCAAGACAACCGCCATCGCGACAAGCGAAAACAAGCGGACCGCCCCAGCCCTCGTGCCTGAGCGCTCCAAGCCAGCCGTGCCCCGATTGCGCCGACTGTGCTGCGAGCAGGTTGCCTAGGCAGACCGAGGCACCCAACGCCGACGATGTCCGCTCTCGCGTCCGCTTAGGAGGGCGTCCGATGCTAGCCGTGCGACACCCCCTTCTATCTCTATCGGGGTTGGGGGGCGGGGCTCTTGAGCGCCCGGTAGATCGTGCCGCGGCTGGCGCCGGCTGCCGTCATCGTCGAGCTCGTCGCGCATCTGGCGTGCGAGCTGCACGTGCGCGGGCTTGAGCTTGGATTTGCGGCCACCGGTGCGGCCGCGAGCGCGGGCGGCCTGCAGCCCGTCGCGGGTGCGTTCGGAGAGCAGGTCGCGCTCGAACTCGCCGACAGCGCCGAGCACCGCGAAGAACATGCGCCCGGCAGCGGTTGACGTGTCGGCCCGTGGGGAACAACGGAACAGAAAGTCACGCTAAGGCGAGCGGTGCTGCGGGGTCGACTCGTCGTGTCTCAGCACGGTCGTTCGCGGACACTCACGACGAGCCTCGCGATTTCCCTGCAACATGCCGTAATGCAAGCCGCGACGCAC
>JBKQKK010000085.1:0-2887 GCA_052147535.1 Solirubrobacteraceae bacterium
ACAGTGAGCGACGGCGCCGTGACTCTCACCCAGCCCGTGGTCAGCACCTTCACTACCCGGCCGTGGCGAAGCAGCACGACGCGCAGTTCTACCCAGCCGGCGCTGTTCGGGGCTCGCCAACGAAGCATGAACTGTCCGGCTGTATGCCTCCGGGGGACAGCCTGCGCGACCGTCCGCCAGCGAAACCTAGTGAACTGCTGCAACGCCAACCGATCGCCGGCCTTCGTTTTGGTCTGTCCTGAGATGGTGATGCGGGCGTACTTCAAGACCGACGCAGGGAACCTGACCACAGGGTGACTGGCCCGCGCGACCGCGACGCCCTCACCGAGCATCGCGACAGCCGCCGAGGCGCACGCCAACAACACGAGCGCGCGCCGCGCCGCACGGAGCGCCTCCGCGCGCTGCCTCGCCCTGTGGCCTGGTCATACGCCCTGGCTCGGTGAGCACGCGTCCATGCGTGAACGCTCCGTCGCGCTCACGCGGTCCACCGCGTCGCCGGCCCATCACCACTCCGCAAGCACCTCGCCGTACCGACCCCTACCGAGCATGACGTAGTCCCGTTGATCAAAACCCACCCCAAGAACCAGCCCTCTTGAAGGCAGCCATCACAGACCGCCTAATACTCGAAGAGCCCGACCCGAGAATCCTCCGCGGTGACCCCCAGGAGTCCTGCGGGCAACTACGCACACGCGCCAACCAGCACACGCACAGCCGGCGAGCAGGGTTTCCATAACGACCTAGTCGTAGTCCCCGCCATCGTCGTGCGCTTGCGCGGTGCCCATAACGACCCGTTATCGGGCGCAGCCAAGCAGGACCTCGCCGTTCATGTCGGGCGGCGTCGCGCTGGAGGGCGATGGATCACGGGCGTGCACGACGGTTTGGTTGGATAGGGCTTCCGCAGCGAGGGGCTTGAGTCAGTCCGTTCGCAGCGGGCACGCCACCTGCGGCCGGTTTCTGTACGGTACACGCGTGAATTCGCTCCGGCTGACGCTGATCGGAGGGGTGACGGCGGTCGTCATGGCTTGCGTTGGCTCCGCCTCAGCGTGCGGGTGCGGCGTGCTCCTCCAGGCCCCGGGAATCAGGCAGCTGATCTCGGAGGTCTACGAGAAGGCGCTTGTCACCTACCACGATGGAATCGAGACGATCGTGCCGGGGCTCGGGATTGCGAACGCCGGCCGGCATGCCGCGGTTGTATTTCCCGTACCGCGCTCGCCGAGCTTGCGTGCGCTACCTGCGGATCTCGACGTGTTCGGCGAGCTCGAGGCCGCGACGGCCCCGAAGCCAACCGAGACTCAGAGCTGCCCGTCGGGCCTCTCCTGCGCCACGGCCCCCCCACCGCCGCTGCGGGTGATTGCACAGAAGGTGATCGGCGGCTATCAGGTAACGATTCTGCGTGGCGGCACGGGAGCGACGCTGTTCGCGTGGCTCGCTTTCCATGGGTACGCCCTGCCCACCGGTGCAACACCGATCCTGCGAACGTATGCCGCAGAGGGGTGGTACTTCGTCGCGCTGCGGCTCGCGCACCGCGCCGCCGGGGAAATAAAGCCGCTCGCGATCGCGTTCCGTTCGTCCCAGATCGTCTACCCGATGCGGCTATCGGCGGTGGCCACGAGTCCGCTCGGGCTGGAGCTGTTCGTCAATGCCGACAAACCGATACGGGGAAGTGGGCTCGCCGGCCTCGCCACCATGTTCGCGGGAACGGTCGCCTCGCTCAGCCCGGCGCTGTCGAGCGGAGTGCTGGCCCTGCTGCCTGGGCGCTACCTGACGGAGCTACAGGCGAGCAACGTCGAGCCCGCCTCGATCAACTCGGACGTGTTCGCGTCGTACGTCTCGCCGGCGACGGTTCCGCCCACGCCGGTCAAGCCCGCGAGCAGTGGCGGCAGCAGCCCCTGGCCGTACATCGCGATCGCAGCGGCGGTGCTCGCTGCTGCGGGGCTCGGGTTTCGGCGGCGCGCGTCGTGGGGCGGCGGGTCTTAAACCCTTACGGTGCCGGCGCGGCGAGACGATCGCTTTCTCGAGCGAGCGGCGGTCGCGATGACCGGCGCCGTTGTTGGCACCTGCCTGCTGCCAACAAGAGCCCGCTGTCGAGACAGACGAGTTGCGACGGGCCGCCGGCCACCTCGACTGACTGCTCCATCCGTCACGAGCAGCCATGCTGCCCGCCGTCGAACGCTGCTCCTCGCGGACAAACCAGCCACGCTCGCTCAAGCCGGCGCCTGCTCGATCTGGTGCGATGGGCGACCCGATCGCCAAGGCCAGACTGCTTGCTCGGCGCGCCCGGCCGTCAGCTCCGTAGCAAGCACTCTGACTGACGCTCGCTTGGCGGAGCCGCACCCAGCGCGCGTACTCCCGCATCGGTGTCGAGATCTACCTCGATGCCGCCTGACCGGCGGGTGTCCCGTAAGACCCGCCCGACAAACTGCCCGGTGAAGGCTCCTTGGGTTCGAACGGTGATCATCGCGCGGCCCGCCGTCCAGGCGTCGGCGAGACAGTCGCCTGCCAGTCCTTCTCGGCGCGGTGGCGGGCGAGGTGCCGGTTCAGCGTGGAGCGCCCGACGCCGAGCTCGGCCGCGATCTCGCTCATCGTCAGCCCGCCCTGCTCAAGCATCGCGAGCGCGGCGGCCAGCGTGCGCTTTGTGACCGCCGGCGGACGGCCACCGGTCCGGCCGCGCGCCCGTGCGGCTTCAAGCCCGGCGCGGGTGCGCTCCTGGATGAAACCGCGCTCGAGCTCGGCGAGCGCGCCGAGGAGCTGCAGCTGGATGCGTCCCATCGCGCTCGTGGTGTCGATCGGCTCGGTCAACGACCGCACCGCCACCCTGCGGCGGTCCAGCTCGAGCACGAGCTCGATCAGGTTGCCGAGGCTGCGAGCGAGCCGGTCGAGCTTCCAC
>JBKQKK010000086.1:0-3408 GCA_052147535.1 Solirubrobacteraceae bacterium
GGAGACGGCGGCCAGCTCGGTGTAGTAGTCGTGCTGGGAGGCGACGAGCACGCCAACCATCACGTATGCGAGCGATGCCAGACGGCGCACACGATCAGGTTCGCTGCGCCTACCGGCGCTCCTGCCCCATCCAAGGTACAGCGTTTGGACTCGCCGCACGCCTGAACCAGTAGCCGCCGGCCAGGTGAAGGTGGGGGATAGGGGTCGGGCTTGTTACACCAGCAGCGGCGATCGGGTCGCGGAGCTGCCACGCGGGGGATCAGGCTGGTGGTCGAGGAGTTCCGCACGGATGTGACCAAGACCCGCAAGGACGGCACCCGCGGCGCCTACCGCGTCGACTATGGCGACCCCCGCAAGCCCGAGAAGGCGATCGCATGGCTCTGGAAGTACTTGGACGCGGCTAGTCTAGGCGGCCGGCGGCCGGCGGGCGGCAGAGGTGCCGCAGTCGGCCAGACCCGTGCAAGGCTTGCCCGGTGTCGTGCGTTGTTTAGATCGAGCTGGTTGACGCACCGAGGGGGCCGGGAGGCCTGCGGCGCAATATGCGCGTTGCGTTTGTGAGCGAGGTACTTGTGCTGGGCGATAGAGGATTCTGGAGGAGCACATGAGGCTGTCGAAGCGATCCCGCCAAGTCGGTTGCGGTTGGAGGTCTCAGGCGCATCGCGCGAGCGTTGGTGGCTCTTCGATCCGCCTGTCGGGTCTGCGCGGGCGAGTCCGGATACCGCGACGCGCGGCGCTGGCTGGGACGATCGTGCTGCTGGCAAGCGCGGGATCGGCGATGGCGCTCCAGGCGCTCCAGGCGCTGCCCCCGGGCGGGCAGGTGAATGACGACGCGGCGGCGGGGATCAACAAGGCGCTCAGCGTCAGTGGCGAAGATCCCACCAACGCGGATCTCGTAGGCGGTGCCTTGACTGCGGGCAAGCCGGCAGTCCCGTGGGCGATCTTCCGCCAGAAGGAGGCCAGAGGCTCCTCCTCGCCTGCTGACCAGGTGTTCGTGCGGTCGTTCGCGCAAGGCGCGTGGACGACGCGTGGCAGCGGCACGGTCGGCGGCAGGTCGAGCGGGAGCCCCCAGTTCAGCGGCTCGCTCAACTTCGACCAGGGCCAGGACGGCGAGGCTCCGTCGATCGACTTCGCGGGCGCGGGACGAACCGTGCCGTGGGCGACGTGGTATGAGGACACGACCGGTACCGGCTTCGGTTCCAACAACATCTTCGCAAGCAGGTTTGACAACACTGGCGACGCTAGCCAGGGCAGTTGGATCTTCGGGGGGCAGGGCCGTGGAACGGGCGATGGCAGCGTGCCGGTGCCGTCGTTGAACATCCATACCAACCAGGACGCTGAGAACCCATCGGTCGCGGGCGGTTCCGCCATCGATCCCACGAAGCCGGGTCCGTGGATTGCGTGGCAGGAAACGGACAACCTCCCGGTCAGCGGCCAGGACCAGATTTTCGTTGTGCGTCCGATCGGCCCGGGATCCGTCAATTGCGACGGTGTGACGCCGGCCGGTGTGGCCGTCGGAGGGCACGTTCCCGCGATCGGCGGCTTCTGTTGGCAACAGACCGGTATTCCTCGCGTAGGGAGCGGTGGTGCGGACCCGAGCCTCAACGTGGACCCCACGCGCGACGGCATCGAGCCGGACATCGCGTTTACGGGCAGCTCCGACAGCGTGCCTTGGGTCGTGTGGTACGAAACGGGCCCGAGCGCCATCTCTGGCTTGCAGGGCAATGAGCTCGTGTTCGCCGCCAAGGGGGTCAACGACGGCGTCAGCGCCAATGGCGGATTCCACTGGGAGGTCGTGGGGAGCCAGCTCAGTGCGATCCTCGATACGACCGGCACAAACGGTTTTGGAGCATGCGCTGCGTCGGCGACGAACGAGCAGCAGTGCTCGCTGAACGCGAACCCGCAGAATGATGCCGAGGACCCGCAGGTGGCGGGTGGAACGATGACCGCCGGGAACCCGACCGTCCCTTGGGTTACCTGGGACGAGGACGTCTCAGGCGTGCAGCAGGTGTTCGTCTCGCGGCTGGTGGGCAGCGGCGCGAGCGCCCAGTTCCAGCTCGCCAACGGTGGTTCTCCGATCTCGACGGGCGCGGCGGACTCGACTCGGGCCGACATCACGTTCTCCGGCAACACGCCGTACGTGTCCTGGCGCGAGAGCATCGGCGGTGGGGCCGTCGCCGGCTTCTACGGGCACTTCGTCAACCCGGCGAATCCGACGTTCGTGCTCGACGCGAGCAACGTGCCACTGACTCCCACAAGCCAGGCCGACGTGCGGGAGCCGATCTCCTCTTCGTGCATTGCGACGCCGTTCAATTCGGACGGCGCGGCCTGCCAGGGCGGAGCCGCCGGAACGCCGTTCTTCCTGTTCACGAACGGGACGAATCCGCGGAGCTTGTTCGCTGACGCCTATGCGCCAAGCACCCCGGTGACGGGCGCCGCGAGCGCCGTCACCCCGACCTCGGCGACCGTCAGCGGAGCTGTTGATCCCAACGGTGCCTCGGTGCTCGTGTCGTTCCAGTACGGCGCGACGACCTCCTACGGGCAAGCCACCGCAGCGTCCCGAACCGGCCCGGACGACGCGACGGATTCGTTCACCGCGGCGCTCAGCGGCCTACCTCAGGCAACGATAATCCACTATCGAGCCGTTGCCCTGAGCGACTTCGGGACGTTCGTCGGCGCCGACCAAACGCTGATCACGCCTGGCTTTGATCGCACCGCAACGCTGATCTCCGGCGGGCATCAAGTGAGCGCGAGCGGCGAGACTCCCGGTTGCCCTGCGAGCGAGAAGATCTTTCTCAGCGTCGCAGTGACGCAGGGCGCGCATATGGCCACCGGAGCCTGGCCCAAGCACGCATGCACCGGGAAGCCACAGCACTGGAAGCTGGTGCTCAAAGTCGCGGGTGGCAAGACGCTCGACAAGGGCCATGCAACCGGACACGCCACCGTGAGGATCACCCTTCACGGCACGACGTCCGCGGTCAAGCAATGGAACGCACAACTCAAGCTGAGCTGAGGGCCCGCAAAAGAATTAGTCTTTTTGGATGATGCTGATCTGCGGCTTGTCGGGCGGCGGCGCGGGATCACAACCGGCTGGGGTATGGCGTGCAGTTGGGGACGGTCCGCTTTCTGGGAACGTTCTTGACTGATCCGCTCGATGTTCCTGGGAGGTCGGCGATTGCATCGCGGCACAGCTTGACGTCAGCGCGTCGTGTCTGGCGAGGTAAGCGGAGCGTGAGAAGACGCGGCTGGAGCATCAGTGGGAGATCGCCCCGTGAGTTCGGCTACCGGGATTTCGTCGAGGTGGAGGGGGGGTCTGGCTCGCTGGGTTGATGATCGGGCGTGGACGACGAGTGAGGGTCCGAACACGATCTTCAGCGACCCGTGCTGCTCGCCGAGGCGGCGCTCGGGCTT
>JBKQKK010000087.1:0-4109 GCA_052147535.1 Solirubrobacteraceae bacterium
CACCCGTCAACCACACCTCTCAGGCCTCCCGCGGCCCACCTCGCGGCCCATCACGACCCGGTCGGTTGCTTACTGCAAGCGCCGCGATTTCACAGGCTTGCGGCGGAACTTATTGCACGATCGAGGCTGGGTTGCCATCGCGTTTCGGAGCTCGCGTTCGATCAGGAAACAGCACAGCAGCGCGATGAACTGAGTGGCGAAGAGCGCTTCGATGCGGGCGGGGCTCTTGAGCGTGATCGGGGCGGCGTCCTGGACAGTTTTGAGTTGGTGGTGGCGTTTCTCGAGGTTCGGTTGGTAGCGGTAGGCGATCAGGAGTTGTTGGTCGGTGAGGTCGTGGTCGTTGGTGATCAGCGGGAAGCAGCCGTCGGACGCGGCGTCGTGTCGGACCGTGTCAGCGTCGATCTCGAGATCGATCGTGAAGCGTGTACGGGTGAGTTTGCGGTAACGGGTGTCTTTCCCGGGCCGGCCGCGTGTCTCCTGGCGGAAGCGTTCCTCTTGTGTTTCGGTGATCGTGTAGGCGAGGTAGCGCTCGACGCCGCTTGCGTCGATGATCTCGGTGGCGGCGTCTTCGGCGCCGACGCGGGTAGTGATCCGTGCGCGTGGGCCGGCGAGGCGCTCGTTGAGGTCTTTGATTGCGGCGCGCGTGCGGTGGATCCGCTCCTCGCGGGCGGTCTCGTCGCGGTACTGCTTGACGGTTGAGTGCACCCAGACGATGCGGTGCCCTTCGCTCGAGGGGAACGGCGCGGGGGTGACCTTCCAGACCTGGTCGGGATCGCCGTGGCGCTTGCCCGGTCGGCGGGCTGCCTCGGCGAACTCCGGAGCGCTGGTGGCCATCCAGTCGCGTAGCTGCCCGTCCTCGCGGCGAGTGCGGGGCAGCACCGTCACGAACCGCCCAGCATGCTGATCGATGTGGGTCATCTGATCGCGGGTGCACAGCTTGCTGTCAGCGACGTAGAGAAAGTCGCAGCGGCCGGTCAGCGCGCACAGCTCGTCCCAGGTCGCGATATGCGTCTGGTCGTCGTTGGTGTTCCCCGCAGCGAGGCGGTGGGTGAGCGGGACCGCGCCGTCGGCACTCACGGTCAGGATCAACACCAGTTGGCGCAAATCAGGCCTGTGATCCTTGAAGTTGGGTTCACACTGCACCATGTCAGGCGTCGGTTGCCGGTGGTGGTGCGGGTGGTTGCTGTTGGTCACCCGTTGACGGGTCGGTTGCTGCATGCGCGGCATGTGTACCGGCGTTGGGGGCGGCGTTGGTTGGTGTTGGAGTTGCCCGAGGGTGGGGTCGTTTCGGTTGAGGTTGAGGACACTGACGTGCTTGACGTCGAGCCGGTGGTGAGGGTCCCGGCCGGGACGGTGACGTTGTCGTGTGAGGGCGCCCGGCAGCTGCTTGGTTTGTTGGTGGGGTGCATGGCGCGGATCGCGATTGACGGCGCCGGTGGGACAGGGGGCGAGGGTCATGACGCGTGAGGTGCCTGTTGAGGCGCGGGAGCTCGCGGCGCGCCTGGCGGTGTTGTTTGGGGTAGATAGCCAGCTCGTGGAGCGGCTGAACGACGCCGGGTGTCGTTTGCGGCTTGCTAACGAGGAGCTGTGGTCGGGGTTGCATCCCGACGCGTTTGGTGTGGTGTATAGCGACGCGGTTGGGGTCGCGGTCGGGCAGGGCAGGAGCGTGATCGCCGAGCGGGTGGGCGCGGCGCTGTGGGCCGGCGGCGGGCAGCAAGAGGTCGAGACGGTGTTGCTTGGCGTCTTGGCGGGGTCGCATTGGGCGATCCATCGCGCGTTCCTGGACTATCAGGCCGTGTGTGAGAAGCGCCGCCAGCTTGCTGTTGATGTGGGCGAGCTCTCGGCGCAGCTGGTCGCGGCGCTAGCTGTCGCTGGGTGGTCGCAGCAGGCGGCGCGGAGCGCGAACGTGCACGAGCTCGCGGGCGCGCGATGAGAGCGGTTCGGGATGTGTCGTCCGGGAGGGTTTCTAGGATCCGCTGCAGTCGTCTTTGTTGTGGTATGGCGATCACTTCACCTCAGCCCGATCCAGAAGCGTGCCGGCGCGCGAGCGCCAGCGCAACCGTTGGTGGCGCGGGGCGTGCAGCGGGACGGCTGCGGCTCGCGGGGTCGGTGCAGCTTGAGCTTGTCTGCGGTCGGCAGGGTCCACGGCCGGAGGTCGTGTGGGGATCGTTGCCGGAGCGCACCCGGGAGGCGGTGCTGGTGCTGCTCGCGAGGTTGATCGATGCTGGCGCGGTCGATGAGGAGGGGTGTGATGGGCGGCGTTGAGAAGATCTCAAGCGAGCATCTCGCCAGGGTCGCGTGCACGTATGTGCGTCAGTCAACGCTTGCGCAGGTGCATAACAACGCCGAGAGCCGCGAGCGGCAGTACGAGCTTGTTGAGCGAGCGGTCGCGCTTGGCTGGCCGGCTGAGCGGGTGCGGGTGATCGACTGCGATCTGGGGATCTCAGCCAGCGACGCCGCGAGATCAGACCGCGAGGGGTTCCGGGAGCTCGCGGGCGAGGTGGCGCTCGGGAACGTCGGGCTGATCCTGGGGGTTGAGGTCTCGAGATTGGCGCGCGATAACAGCGCGTGGTATCAGCTGCTGGATGTGTGTGCGCTGACGGGCACGCTGATCGCTGACGGGGATGGGATCTATGACCCGGCGGACTATTCCGACCGTCTGGTCCTTGGGCTGAAGGGCACGATCTCCGAGGCTGAGTTGCACTTGATCAAGGGGCGGTTGATCGCGGGGCTGCGCCACAAGGCCGCCAAGGGCGAGCTTCAGATCAGGCTGCCGGCCGGCTATGACTACGCGCCCGACGGGAGCGTGATGATGAGTGCTGATGAGGCGGTCCGGGAAGCTGTGCGCTTGGTGTTCGCGAGGTTTTTTGAGTTGCGCTCGGTTCGCCAGACGACGCTGGTGCTGCGCGACGATGGGCTGATGTTGCCCCGCCGGCGCGGGCCGGGTCAGGTCGAGTGGGTTCAGGTCGCGTACACGGCCGTGCATGACATGCTCAGCAACCCGGTCTACGCGGGCGCGTTCGCGTACGGGCGCCGTCAGTCCCAGCGGCGGGTTGGTGTCGACGGCCGCGTGCGGGTGGTGCCGGTGCCGATGCCCCGCGAGTGCTGGCGGACGCTGATCCCTGATCACCACGAGGGATACATCACATGGGAGCAGCATGAGCAGGTCATCGCTCAGATCGCCAGCAACGCCCCGGTCAAGGGCGGGCGCGGCCCGGCGCGCGAGGGCCAAGCGCTGCTGCAGGGGCTGCTGCGCTGTGGGCGTTGCGGGCGGCGGATGCACTCGGCGTACTCCGGTGCGCGTAGCCGCGAGGGGTACGCGCGGCGCTACTACTGCGACCCGCGCGAGGGTCAGATCACCCACAACGGGCCCCAGGGCCCCGAATGCCAAGGGCTTGGCGGCCGTCAGCTCGACGAGGCCGTCCTCGCCGAGGTCTTCCGGGTGCTCGAGCCCGCCGCGATCGCGGCGACCGCGAGAGCGCTGGCCGACCACGACGCCAGCGAGGCGACCAGGCTCAAGGCGTTTGAGACCGCCGTTGAGCGCTGCCGGTATGAGGCCGAACGCGCCCGGCGGCAGTTCGACGCGTGCGAGCCCGAGAACCGGCTAGTCGCGCGCACGCTCGAGGCCAACTGGGAGAAACGCCTGCGCGAGACCGAGCGCGCCGAAGCCGATCTCGCCGCTCAACGCGCCAAGCGCACCAGCCCGCTATCCACCGAAGAGCTCGAGGCGCTCGCGCGCGCAGGCGCCGACCTGCGCGCGATCTTCGACGCGCCCACCACCAGCCAACGTGACCGCAAGCTGCTGCTGCGCGCGATGATTGCCGACATCATCGTGGCCGTCGAGCGCGAGACCGGCACCGCCGCTGTGACAGTTACCTGGGAAGGCGGCGCCAAGACAGCACTCTCACCGCTCAAGCTTCGCCGCCAGGGGCAGTCCTACCGTGCGACCGACGAGGACACGGTCGAGCTCGTGCGCCGCCTCGCCGCAGACTACGAGGACAAGACGATCGCGTACATACTCTCAAGCCAGAGGCGGCGCACCGCCACCGGCCTGCGGTTCACCCAGCACAGGGTCTGCAATCTGCGCCACTCACACGGCATCCCCGCCT
>JBKQKK010000088.1:0-10922 GCA_052147535.1 Solirubrobacteraceae bacterium
TGTTGTTTCGCAGGATCTCGACGCCGGTCGCGCGCTCACCCTCGAACAGCACGCGGGTGGCGCAGCCCACTCGTCGTAATCCGCTGGGTTGCCACGGATGTAGATCATGAGGTTCAGCGAGCTCGAGCCACACTTCCAGGGCGGGCTGCCCACGCGTGAACATGCTCCTTGACGGTTAGTGAGTGGCGCTCGCGGAGGTCGCAGCGCGGTCCCGGCGGCGAGAGACGGCGAGTACGCCGCTGAAGGTGATCAGTGATAGCCCGAGCCCGGTGGCGGCGCCGAGGCCGGCGTCGCCCCAGTCAAAGCCGCCGTAGGAGACGCGAACGATCCGGACGGTCGGCACGCTGTCGACCAGCGTGGTGCTGTGTGCGATGGTCGGTGGGGTTTGCTCGTCGGGGTTGGGCTGGACCAGTGGGCTCGTGGTTTGCTCGGACGTCGCCGGTGTAGCGTATGACGTCAGAACCTGCTCGTCGGGATTGGGCCGGACAACTGGGCTCGCGGTCGGCGTTTTGCGGGGCGCTGCAGGTCTGAGATGCGCCGTAGCGCCTGGGGCCGTGGTTGCGGCGAGCGCCAGGGTTGACGCCAGTGCGCATGTGATGTGGCGGTGATGGCGGATCATGTCCACCCCTTTCGTCTGCCGATCGTCGGCTGCGATCGGATCCGCGACGGAGCTTTGCGATCGGTGGTTGGAGGCTGGTGGGGAAGCGGTGGGATCGCGGTAGGTCGCGCTTGGGCGCGGCGGTGTGTGGCGCGCTGAGGCGGTGGTGGATAGAGTCGGCGGGGGCTACGGCGGTGGGATGAGCGTGCAGTTCAAGATTCTTGGTCCGTTGGAGGTAACCGGGGGCAGCGCCTCGCATTCGTTGGGTGGCGCCAAGCAGCGGGCTGTGCTGGCGATCCTGTTGCTTCATCGCGGCGAGGTGGTTTCGAGCGAGCGCCTGATCGATGCGCTTTGGGGAGAGCGGCCTCCTGCCAGTGCCGCTAAGACCCTCCAGGGGTACATCTCGCATCTGCGCAAGGCGCTTGGCAGGGATGCGCTGCTCAGCTATGGACACGGCTATCGGCTTGCCGTGTCGAGCGACCAGCTCGATGCCGAGCAATTTGAGCGTCTGGCTGGTGAGGGGCACCGCGTGCTTGCAGGGGGCGATGCCGCTGCGGCGGCCGACCGGCTGCGCCAGGCATTGCGGCTATGGCGGGGGCCAGCGCTCGCCGACTTTACGTATGAGCCGTTCGCGCAGGCCGAGATCGCCCGGCTCGAGGAGGCGCGCGTGACGGTTCTGGAGGACCGCATCGACGCCGACCTGGCCCTTGGCCGACACCGACAGTTGGTCAGCGAGTTGGAATCGCTCGCGCGCGGATATCCGCTGCGCGAGCGTGTTCGCCGCCAGCTGATGCTCGCGCTGTACCGCTGCGACCGGCAGGCGGAGGCGCTCGAGGCCTACCAGCAAACTCGAACGGCGCTCGTCGAGGAGCTTGGGATCGAGCCCGGCCACGAGCTCCGCGAACTGCATCAGGCGATCCTGCGCCAAGACCCGCGGCTGGAGCTTGCAGCTGCCGCAGCGCAGATACCGGAGCTGGAGGCGAGGTCGAGCCTGCCGGCGGCAGCGAACCCGCTGATCGGCAGGCGCGCTGAGTTACGAGCACTTCGCGAGCTGCTGCTAGACGAAGCACGGCTGGTGACGGTGACCGGACCGGGCGGGTCGGGCAAGACAAGGCTCGCGCTCGAGCTCGCGGCTTCGCTTTCGGGAGAGTTCGCGCAGCAGGTGTACTTCGTTCTGCTCGCGCCTCTGCGGCAACCCGAGCTGCCGACCACGATCATGTCGGCGCTCGGAATCGCGGACGCCGTGGGCGGGGCGCCGCTCGAGACACTCAAGCGTGTGCTCCAGGCGCAACCGGTTCTGCTCGTGCTCGACAACTTCGAGCACGTGACCGATTCGGCACCGGTCCTCGGCGAGCTACTTGCCGATTGCCCGCAGCTGAAGCTGCTGGTCACCAGCCGCGCATCGCTGCACCTCTCCGGCGAGCACGAGTACCCGCTCGACCCGCTGCCGCTCAAGGATGCGGTCGCGCTTTTCACCGAACGTGCCCGCGCGGTCAGGCCCGAGTTCGCAGCCGACGAACCCATCCTTCGGGCGATTTGCGCTCGGCTTGACTGTCTGCCGCTCGTCGTCGAGTTGGCTGCCGCTCGCAGCCGGCTGCTCTCATGCGAGGAGCTGCTTACCCGACTTGAGCATCGGCTGGACGTGCTGACCGGAGGCCCCCGCGATCTTGCTTCGCGCCAGCAGACGCTGCGGGCGACAATCGAATGGAGCTACGACCTTCTGGATCCCGGCGAGCAGCAACTGTTTGCCCGCCTTGCCGTGTTTACCGGCGGGTGCACGCTCGAGGCAGCAGAGCAAGTCTGCGGCGCTTCTCTCGATCAGATCGAGTCGCTGATCGATCAGAACCTGCTGCGACGCTCCGAGACGACGGGCGAAGGACGTTTCTGGATGCTGGAGACAATCCGCGAGTATGCGCTTGAGCGCCTCGCGGTGACGACCGGCGTAGAAGAAGCTTGCCAACCGTACGCCGACTACTACGTCGCGCTGGCAAGACAACGGGTGGCAGAGCACGATCACGGGCAGCGCGCCGCTCTCGATGCGCTGGAACGCGACCTGGACAATATCCGCAGCGCGCTCGCCTGGAAGCATGAGGCTGGCTCGGCCCCTGTGCCAGTCGACGACGGCGCGTGTGACCATCTTGCTGGCCTTTCGATCCCCCCTCTGGTCCTCGACTCCACGCAAGGGCCGCTCGACCTCGCCGGGCTAGCCGCCGAGCGGCTGGTGCTCTACGTGCACCCCGGCACCACCGGGCCGGGCCAGTCCACGTTGCCCGGCTTAAGCGAGATTCCGGGCGGCCTCGGGTGTACCCCGCAAGCGCTCGCATTCCGCGACCACGCGACGGAGCTTGCAGCACTCGGCGCGCGTGTCGTCGGCCTCAGCGTCGTGGCACCCGGAACGCTAGTCGAGTTTTCCGAGGCCAACCACATATCGTTTCCCGTAATCGCTGACCCCGAGCGCCGCCTCGAAACCGCACTTCGGCTGCCAACATTCCAGGTCGCCGGCGTCACGCTCTACAGGCGGGTCACGCTCATCGCTGAGCGAGGCACGATCGTCAAGGTCCTGTACCCCGTCTTCCCTCCAGAGCGGAACGCCAACGAGGTCATAGCCTGGCTATCAAGCCTCGACCTTGAGTTCACCCACAAGCAATCGACGTAGAAGTGGGTTTTCAGGCTGTTGTCGGCACCATATACGCTACCCTACGTTGGTGACCAAGACGACGGTGTACCTTCCCGACGATCTCAAGCGCGCGCTGGCGCGGATCGCATCGTCGAGCGGCCGCTCGGAGGCTGACCTGATCCGCGAGGCGCTCCATGACCTTGTGCAACGGTCGGGTGCACCAAGACCGATCGGTGCGCTGTTCTCAAGCGGCGATCCGTCGCTCTCGGACCGTGTCGAGGAGGCGCTCGGCGGGTTCGGTGAGCGCTGAGGTGCTCGTCTGCGACACGAGCGGCCTGATCGCCTACTTCGACGCTAGCGACGCCCACCACGCAGCGGTGACCACCGCCGTCGAAGCCGATCCGGGCCCATTCATCGTGTCTCCGTACGTGCTCGCGGAGCTTGATTACCTACTCGCGACGCGACGCGACGTCAACGCGCAGCTCGCCGTGCTGCGCGAGCTGACTGGGGGCGCGTGGACGCTTCCGTGCTGTGAGGTCGACGAGATCCGCGAGGCCAGCGATGTCGTGGAGCGGTACCGCGACCAGGACATCGGCATCGTCGACGCCTCAATCGTCGTTCTGGCCGGCCGCTTCAAGACCGATCGGATCCTCACTCTCGACCACCGTCATTTCCGCGTGCTCCGCACGGTCACCGGGAACTCGTTTGCGCTCCTGCCGTAGCGGTCCGCTCCTCGGCCGCCAAGAGAAGCGCAGCTCACGCGGCTAGAAGGCTCTGTTACGGCTGCTCGGTGGTTGCGATTGCTGTTGGGGTTGCCGGCGAAGGTGTTTCGGCGGCGTTTACGGGGTTGGCTTCGGTGACGAGTTGTGCGAGGATCTCTCGTAGTCGTCGTCGGGTGGCGCCGCGCGCCAGTCGGCCGTCGTGTTTGAATGCTTCGTGGGCGGTCGGGACAGCGAGCTCTTCGTCAAGGACGCGAGCGCCGGCAAGCCCAAGGGCTTTGCGGAGCTCGGCTTGGGCCCAGACTGCGCCGAACATGCCGGTGCTGGCGCCGATCACGGCGACGGGCTTGTTGGCTAGCGGGGAGCTGGCGGGTGTGGGGCGCGAGGCCCAGTCGACGGCGTTTTTGAGGACGCCTGGGATCGAGCCGTTGTACTCGGGTGTGACGAACAGGATCGCGTCAGCGCCGCGGATCGCGGAGATCAGGGCGTCGGCGCCCGGCATGCCGCCGCCGGTCGGGTGCTCGTCGGTTTCGTCGAACGGCTCGACCGCTTTCAAGCTCTCAAACGCCACGAGCTCGGTGCCGGGCGGCAGCTCGTCAGCTGCCGCCCGGAGCAGGCGTCGGTTGTGCGAATCGGGGCGCAGTGACCCGACGATGCCGAGAACGCGCACTGATTAGTCCTCTGCGTCGGCGAGCGCCAGCTCGAGGGTGACCGAGATCGTGACGTCTTTACCGAGGACGACGCCTCCCTTGGGTAGCGGGGCGTTCCACTGAAGACCGATCGTGTCGCGGTCTACGGTGCTCTGGAGGTCCAGGCCGATCTTCTCCACGTCGCCGAGCGTCACGACGGGTCCGGCGAGTCGGCCGGTGGCGCTGACGGGCGTGCTGGTCCCTTTCAGCGTGATCGTGCCCTCGCTGCTCAGGATCCCGTCGTTGACGGTCAGGGACCCGGACTCGTAGATGATCTCGGGGTAGCGCTCGGCGTCAAAGAAGTCTGGTGAGAACAAGTGTCCCTTGAGCCGCTCGTCCTTGATCTGTAGCGAAGCGACCTTGACCTTGCCCACGAGCTTGCCGTCGGTCAGCGTGGCGTCGACCTCGCTGAACTCGCCGCGGAACGTGCCAACCATCATGTGGCGAACGGCAAACCCGGCCACGGAGTGGACCGGGTCGACGGTCCAGGTGCCAGCTGGTACTTGGGTTGCGCCTGGTGCTTCGGTATCGGTAGCCATGTCGCTCCTCTGGATCGATTCGGACCGTAGTCCGATTGTCTCCGAAACTGTACCATGAGAACGGACCGCGGTCCGATTGAAACCCAATGATGGCATGAAACCGATTGATCTCCCCGTGCTCGGCGCGCCCACCGAGCGAGCCGACGCCGCGCGCAACCGGCAGCGAATCCTCGACGCCGCGGAGAGGTTGTTCGCCCGCGACGGCGTGGCTTGCACCTCAATGGACGCGATCGCGACAGAGGCACAAGTCGGCAAAGGGACGCTGTTTCGCCGCTTCGGTGACCGCGCATCGCTCACGCTCGCGCTGCTTGAGTGCTCCGAACGCGCCTTCCAAGACGCCTTCATCCGCGGCCCCGCTCCGCTCGGCCCCGGGGCACCCCCCTGCGAACGGCTGATCGCCTTCGGCCGGACGCTGCTCCAGCGCCTCTCAGTCAACGGCGACCTGCTGCTCGCCGCTCAGACCGCCGGAACGCCCGGAAGCCGCTTTGACGTCGGCCCCTACAGCGCCTACTGCACCCACGTCACGATACTGATCCGCGACGCCGCCCCCGACCTCGACGCGGACTACGCCGCCGAAGCGCTCCTGGCGACCCTCGGCGCCGAAGTCGTCCTACACCAACTCCGCCAACCCGACATGACACTCGACCGACTCACCGCCGGATGGGCAACGATCATCCGCCGACTGCTGGCCGCGCCGCCCGCATAACGCCCGCTCCAAACGTGCGCGCCAACCAACCGAAGTCCCGCACGTTGCGACAGCCTAGCAACCAACAACGTTCGGCGACTTCCCGCACCCACAAAGGCGCCACAGCAGGATATCTCGTGCTGATCGCCGGACTGCCGCTCGAGGGGATGAAGGCTGCAGCTGCTGCCGTAATCCAAAGCTTACGGGCGAGTCTTAGCTTAGGCGGCTGCGGGGCGGGCAGGGCGAAGACCCTGCGATAGGATTAACCTTCGGTAGTTTCTGTCTTTACCGAAGTCTTCGGAGCAGCACCGCACGCCAGGTGACCGGCAATGGCGCATCTGCTTCCGGTGGACCGCCGCTGGACCCGAAGACGTCGAGATCGTCGACTACCACTGATCAGAAAGGAGTTCCCGTGAACACCGAAACGATCATGCCTCCTATCCACCCGGGCGAGGTGCTTAATGGCGGAGTACCTGGAGCCGCTCGGCATCACCCAGCACAAGCTGGCGCTTGCAATTGGAGTCCCTCCCCGCCGAATTAACGAGATCGTCCACGGCAAGCGGCGCATCAGCGCCGACACAGCCCTGCGACTTGCGCGGTACTTCGAGACCAGCGAGCGATTCTGGCTGAACCTCCAGGGACGCTACGACCTCGAAGTCGAGCGCGACCGACTCGCGCCCACACTCCGGGAAATCCAGCCGCTCGCTCGCGCATGACTATCCGTTCCCACGGGACCCGTCCCATAGCTCGAACTCCGTTCGGGAGACGTCCTCGGAGGTCTGCGGCGCCTTAACCTGGTTGGCCTGCGGTGTGAGCTCCCGGGCCTGCTCGGGGCGGCGTGTATCCTCGCACAGTCGCCTCGCTGTAGCCGGTCCGCGATCGCGTCCCGGTTCCTGACGCGAGGAGCGCCCCATCGGGAAACCTCTGTAGCGCGTCCTCGTAGACGCCAATCCCGGCTGCAAGGAGCTCGTGATCATCGAGCCCCGCGTTCCAGAACGGACCCCGCCCGCCCACAGCCGCGCAGCGGCCCGGAAGTGGCGCTCATCGAAGCGAGCTACCTCAGACGCCGTTCTGCCCTGAAGCGATCAGGCTTTCGACCGCCGCCGCGAACTCGCGCAAGTCGTCGAGGTGATCGAGGCTCTCGAACACGATCTCGTTGTCGACGTCGAGGTAGGCATGGACGAGGAGGTTTCTCTGCCTCGCCATCGCAATCAGCCGGCTCGCGAGGTCATCATCGAGGTGGCCGGCGTCAGCCAGTGATCTGAAGATCCCGGCGTAATCGGCGGGCGGCGAAGCCGACAGCTCGCTGACAAGCTGCGCGCCAACGTCGATGCACGCCTGCTCCGCGAGCTGGAGCCAGCGCTCGGTTGCGGCTCGCAGGCGTTCGTCGGCGAGGTATTCGGGCTGGCCGCCGGAACGCACCGCCGCCAGCAACTCGATCAGGCGCTCGAGCCGCTCGAGCCGATTGCTGATGCTTTCAACGTCGACCAAAGCGGCCCTCCGCGATCCGCTGTCGCAAGCCGCTGGCGAGCGCTGCCCTCAGCGGCGCGGTGTCGAGATATTCCAGCAGGGACGCCGTCTCCAGCCGGATCCGGGACTTTGCGTCGCGGTCGACAAGCCGCACGCCGTCGCGAATGGCCCGATGCCGCAGCAATGGTGGGGCATCGTTGAGGACGGCCACTTGCAGTTCGTCTGTGCCGAGCGCGTCCGAGGCAGCCCCGATCACGCGGCGCCCGAGCCGATCGCGCTCGATCGAGGTCGACTCAGGGTCGACCCAGATACCGACATCGATGTCTGACAGCCACCCGGCCTTCCCCGTTGCCTGGGAGCCGAACAGCAGCGCCGAGACGACCCCCGGCTGATCGAGCGCAGCTGCCAGGCGGGCGCGGGCCGCAGCGTCAACGGGGGGGACGAGAGCGCGTTCGTCGACCTTGGTCACCGCCACATGATCGCGCCGCCGACGGCGGCGACGCGCCGCGACCTTGCAAGGGCGTGGCCGGGACGGTTCAACCTGGAGCACGCCGTGCTCCTCGAGCACTGTGAAAAGGCCGACGCGCCGACGTCAATTCGACGTTGCCGGGTCGCAGGCCGACGTGGTCCCGCAGCTGCTTCGGTATCACGAGTCGACCGGCCTTTGTTGATGGTTGCACGCGTGCATAATTCTGATGGATACCTTGAGATGCTCCGACTGCGGCGGGTGGCCGCTGATGGCCTCGACGCCGCCGCGTCACCAGCCGCGCACGCGATCGAGGCGCAACACGGGCTGTAGCTCGTGGGTGGCGCGTTCCGGTGCATGTGGATCGGTCCGGTAGATCCCGACGCTGTCGGCTCGGCGGTCGGTGGCAGCGCCCTCAACGAACTCGCCCGAGTCGGAGTCATCCGCCGCGTGGGCGAGCGGCTGCGGCGTCGCGTCTGGGAGTGCCCTGAGATGACGCAGCCTGTTCCTATGGTTGAGGGTGAGGGTCATGCTCGGGCTGCCCCTGCAGCTTGCGGATAGGAGGAGCGTTTTGGGGCGTCGACCTCGTGGCCTACGGGTCGTTGAGATGGCGCTCAAAGCATCGGCCGACCGGGCGCGTCGGCCGCAGCCTCGCCGAGCGCGGAACGGCGTCAGAGTCCGTGGAGTACCTCGACGGTGATTCTGTCGCCACGGTTCTCGCCGGCCATCTTGCGGGTGGCCTTGTGGAGGAGCTCGAGGGTCCGTCTGATGTCCTTGGTCTCTGCGTAGCGGCCGGCGACGTACGCCAGCGCGGCCGGCTCGGCGATCTGATCGGCCTTGAGGTGAAGGCCGCTTCGCCTCGCGTAGTGCTCGATCAGCAGGCCGATCGCGCCTGACTGCAGGAGCGGCACCTCGACCGAGGAGACGACGCCCTTTGGGATCAGCGGCTTGTAGCGAACGTTGATCGCGACCATCGAGCTGGCCGGGAACTCGCGGGCGAGGTAGGCGATCACGTTGTCGAGGAATCTCCGCGGGCGGTCACGCTCGTGCTGGTCGATCGGTTCCGGGGGCATGAACACGTCGGTGTCCTCGACCACCAGCAGCAGCCGGCGATCGAAGCCGGCGGTGATCTCGACTAGCTCTTCGATTCCCTGCGCGATCGAGGCTGCGTTTCGTTCTGCGGTCACCTGGCGTGCCGTGCTGCTGACCTGTGCGGTGAACTCGATCGGCAGCGTGATCCCCATCGACATCGTCCCGCCAGCGGCCGTGCGTGTCGTGCTCGCGCTCAAGTGCCCGCGCGCCCGCCGCAGCGAGCGTTCGTGTCGGCGACCGCCCGCAACTGCATCGAGCGCGCGGAGCGTTTCGTGCGCGATGTGCAGCTGGAACCCCTCACGCGTGAGCGCAGCTTCGTCGTTGACACCCTGAACCCTGACCGGGAAGCGGGTCGGCGACAGACTCGCGGCGACGGCGGCGTTCAAGCTCGACTTCCCTGATCCTCCACCACCGACCACGGCGCAGCAGCCGGCGGGGCGCTCTGCTCGCTCGCGCAGCTCGGCCTCTGGCGCAGCGACGGCCAGCTTCGCGAAGTCCAGGTGGTAGTCGGCCAGATCCCGGAACGCGACGGGAGGATCGAACACACCGTCGGCCAGGTTCTCCATCAGTCGCGCAGGATCATCCACGACGCTGGCTCCCCGGTTCGGTCGTAGCGAACAGGCGCCGCGGTCGCCCGGTGCCCGCGGGCTCGCTCCAGCTTTCCACCAGCCCCCCTTGCTCCAGCGCCTCGAGGGTCTTGATCAGCGACGTGCGTGCCCACCCGAGCGCGCTCAGCAGCTCCGGGTCGGAGGCGCTCACTGGCTCGCGGCCGGATAGCTCGGCCATCAGCATCGCCGACCGGCGGTCAAGCGCGGCCAGCCGCTGATGCCAGTCCGCCCAGGACTCGAGCACGGCGGCCGGCTGGTGCTCGTCGCGTGCGGCTGCTAGCGCGGCACGCAACAGCCGGCGCGGGTTGGGCCCCACGTAGTCGACCAATGGCGCGATCCAGGACGGACTACCCTCGAGCCGGCGCTCCAGCAGCTCGCGCGCGCTCTGTGCGCTGTACTGGAGCTCGATCACCTCCTCCCAGAACGCATCGGCTGGGGCTCGCAGGAGCCATCGTCGATCCGTGCGGTTGCCGCTCACCACCCACTGATGCGGCGTTTCCCAGAGTCGATCGCGCAGCACCCCGAACAGTGCAAACCCAACGTCGGCCGCGTTCACGTTGTCGATCAAGAAGGTGCAGGCCTCAAAGGCCGCGAGCTGCTCAAGCGATGCGCGAACGTTCCGCTCTGCTTCGGACTCGTTCGGTCGCGGCAGCGGCGGGCTCCACGAGAGCGGCTGATCCAGAACGTCGACGGCGCTCGATACGAGCAGCCGCAGGGCGACCTCGACCGAACGCGCGGGGGAGAGGTCAACAAACGACAGGCGTCGCTGCGGCTGTTGCTGGCGCAGCGAGAGCTCCAGCTGGTGCAGGACCGAGGTCTTCCCCTGACCCCGCTCGCCCAACACCAGCACATTCAGCGCCTCACCCACAGCCCACAGAGCGCGATCATAGCCCTCGGGCGCGACGAACAGCTGACTGTCCCGGTCACGGTCGAGAAGCGGGGCTTGCCTGATCTTGAAGCTCACGACAAAAACTATTGTAGCTTTTGCCAAACGAGCCCCGTTGCGCCCACGGCGCGCGGCGACACAAACTACATAACCTTTTGTCGCTGCTGTCGCTCTGCGGGCATGCCGATCATCGTCTGCTTCCGGACCGCCCGCCCGCGGGCTGGGCGGCCCGGCACAACGCCCTCGCCCGGGACGGCGCTACCGCAGCGTAACGAGCCAGGACGCCGGCGGCGAGGGCTTCCAGATCATGAGCTCCCCCAGCAGCTCCGCCCTGACGGTTTGACGGCATCACGTTCGCCGGGCCCGTGTTTGAGGCGGCGTGAGGACGTGCAAGCTGTTCGATCGCGGCAGCGGCCCGGGCGCGATACCCGCCTCGCGGATGGAGGGGTCGTCGCCAAGGCGCGCTGCATCCGCGATCACGGCGTCCCCAACTTCCCTGACCCGACCGTCGGTCCCGGAGGACACGGGTCGCCCTCAACCTCCCGCCCGCTGA
>JBKQKK010000089.1:0-6866 GCA_052147535.1 Solirubrobacteraceae bacterium
TCGCCGCGAGCGTCAGCGTGACGATGATCGGATCCGATTGCGCGCTCAACATGTAATGTGAGTAGTCCTGCAGCGCGAGCACGCAGGCGCCGGCGAAAACCGCGGCCCCCCACGCCGCAAGCCGCCGATCCGACGCCTGCAGAGCGACCCCGCGGTACGCGATCCGCCCGCCGAACAGGCTGCCCGCAAGCGCCGCCGCGACCGCCGTGATCATCCAAAGGTGCAGCTCGTGATAGCCGGCGAGCGCAAACGGCGTGGTCAGCAGGAACGGCAGCGGCTTCCACGAGGGCGAGCCGCCGAGGTCTAGCTTCAGATGCAGCGTCTGATAGCCCCACACCAGCCACCCATACGCGTCATAGCTCGGGCGCGTCCCAGCCCACTTCACCAGCGCGGCCGAGACCAGCACAAGCGCAACCGACGTCATCCACCAGGGACGCTTCCGCAACCAGCCGCGCGACGATCGCGCGTACGCGCCTGCGTCCGCGGGCTCGCCTCCGACGTTCTCCTCGACCTCTATCACCAGCTCTTGCCCGCACACAGTGCGCAAACAAAAACGCACCAGCCTTTCTGGGAGCTAAGCGCATTGTGAGACGACTTGCATGTCTTCACCGCGATGCGCACAACCGCTCTGCCTCACCGGACAGCCGAGCCGGAGCCACAATGCGACGCACCGAGCTTCGCGCAATGCACATGACGCTGTCGCTGTCAGCACTGGCGGTGATCGCGCGGCACGTCGTCACGCTGCTCAACCAAGCGCGCTCGCGCCTAACGTGGTCCGCCTGCTCGCTCCGGCGTGGCCGTACCGGCGGACGGCATCGCACAACGCGATCAACGCCGCACCGTCTGCAATGAGCTGGCTGACCAGCGTGCAGAACGGATTTGCGAGCATCACCAGGGGCCAACGGCTCATCACGATGAACTGGCGCGGGAAGCCACTCGTCTCGCTGGAAACGATCATCAACCTCATCGGCGCGACCGGTCTACGCACGCCTCGACGACCGCGAATACCCGGCCAAGATCCGCGTCGCCGACGCCGAACTGGCCGCGGTGAACCTCCACCCGGAAGCGTTCCATCCCGAATGGAACTACAGCTTCAGATGCTACTCGCGGTGTGCGTCCCAGTACGCCTCAGCCTCCGCCTCCATAACGGCCAGGCGGGAGTAATAGTCAGGAAACTCGTTCAGGTGTGCCCGAGCGATCTTCGCGGTCACGTCCGCATCGTCGTCCGTGACGTTGGTCTCCAGGTCATGCGTGCCGTGCTCGAGCTCGACGTCCATCCCCATCCGGAACTGCTCGACATCGAACCGGGATGTCGCCCAGTCGATCCCGATCCGCTCGCCGGCGGCACGGGCCGCATCCGTCGTGAACTTCTGCTTCTGGTTCATGGCCGACAGCGTAGGGCCTCCGATTCGGCATCGATACGGAAAGCGCGCCGCGACGTCGTGCGCGGTCTGGTTGCTCGGTGTCGCAGCGGATCAGGCGAGCACTGCGAGCACACCCAGGCCGTAAGCCCGCCGAAGACATTGGCGTCGGCTCGCAGGTCCGATACCGCCAAAGACGACCACGCCGTCGCTCGTAATGAGCGACCAGCCGCGCTCAGTCGCCCGGAGCCAAAGGCGATCAACTGTGGCCGGGCAGTCGCGGACGGCGCCTTGAGTCCGCGTCTCGAATGCTGGAGACATGTCAGCTCCCGGTACTTCCCGCCGCGCTTTGCGGGCGATTGCGTCGTCCGGTGCATCGCGAGTTGTGCCGTGGATCGGGCTCGGGGTGAGCGATCGCTGTGCGGGCGGCCATTCCGAGATCGAGTAGCCGTAGAACCCGATCCAGCCGAGGATCTGCCGGCCGGTGATCGAAAACGCCGCCCGCGGCAGTTGCCCGAGCTCGCGGGCGGCGATCTTGTCAGCGACCCACGGTGGCGCGTTGCGTCCGGTGAGGTCGAGCAACAGGGCGTGGGCCAGCCGTCGGGCCCCGCCGGTGCTGGGCCAGCCCCAGCCGAACGCGCCGCGCTCGGGAGCGGGCATGTATTCGGCGCCGGTGTCGCGAACCACCAGGACGGTCGGAACGCCGGCTTGCCGCTTTCCGACGTAGATCTGGTCGAGGCGGCGCCGAGACAGCCCGCTGATGCCGGTGCTCGCTCGTGAACTCAGGCCGTCTCGCTCGCCTACGTGCGGATCCGCGTCTCTGCTCGCGTGCGCTGCTGTGAACATAAGACCACTTCCTCTTGCCGGGGGTTTGACTGTGCTCACAGCTTGCACCCCGGTTCTGTCAACGGCCTGTGCGCCACCTGTGATTCACCTGTGGGTCGGGGAGCTACCCTCGTGCGAGCTCTAGGATCGCGACGCCGCGACGGGCGCAGGGACCGCCACATAGGCCGGGGATTCCACACTTGCGAGCGGCAGCGTGACCTCGAAGGTCGCGCCTTCGCCAGGCTCTGAGCTCACTGAGGCTGTGCCGTGGTGGGCGTTCATGATCGCCGCGACGATCGCCAGACCCAGGCCGCTTCCGGAAACCGGTCCCGAGGCGCGCTGTGCCGTTGACCTACCGCGATAGAAGCGCTCAAAGACATGTTCTGTGTCCTCGGGGTCGATGCCCTGCCCCTCGTCGGCGACCAAGAGCGTCGCCTGGCCCTCGTGGAGGGCTGTGCTGACATGCACGGGCGTTCCGGGAGGGGTGTGGCTCTGAGCGTTCGCGACGAGATTGGCCGCGACCTGGCGCAGGCGCTGCTCGTCGCCTATGACGATCAGGGGACCCGGGGCGCGTATGTCGATCGGCTGGTCGGGGTCTCGCGCGCGCGCGTCCTGAGCTGCGTCGAGCGCGATCTGTGCAAGATCGACAGGCCGGCGCTCGAGCGGTCGCTCTTCGTCGAGGCGCGCGAGCAGCAGCATGTCGTCGATCAGGATGCCCATGCGAGTTGCTTCGGACTCGATTCTCGCCATCGACGTCGCGAGGTCCTGGGGGTTGTCCTGCGCGCCCCGGCGGAACAGCGCCGCGTACCCCCGGATCGAGGTCAGCGGCGTGCGCAGCTCGTGCGACGCGCCCGCGACGAACCGCCGCAATTGCGCGTCGGAGCGGTCACGTCTCGCGAACGCGTCCTCGAGACGTTCGAGCATCCCGTTGAGCGCAAGTCCGAGCCGGCCGATCTCGGTGTGCGCGTCGGCTGGGGCGACGCGCACATCGAGGTCGCCGTCCGCGATGCCCGCGGCCGTCTTGGCGATCCGCTCAAGCGGACGAAGACCGGCGCGTAACAGGACGAAGGCGCCGAGCGCCAGCAGCGCCAGCGCGATTCCAGCGACCATCAGCTCGACGTGAACGAGCCGGCTGAGCGTGTCGCTCACATCATCCAGCGGTACGGCAACCAAAAGGATCCCTCGCTCGCCGGGCAGGAAGCTCACCTGCACGCGGTAGCGCTGCGTCCCTCTCACGGCGCCGACCTCAAACCGCGAGGCGGCCGAGCGCGTTGAGCTCGAAGCCGGCGGCGGATGCAGCACCGCCGGCAATCGTGGAGGCGGGCTGGGCTCGTCGTAGGGCCCGATCTGAACCGACGCCAGGACATGGTTGACGGTGCTGCGCAGTTGCACGAACGTGTCCGGTGGCGCGATGTTCCGCAGGAGCCTTGTGCTCACCAACAAGCCGGTGCTGGGCGCAGGCGCGCTCACGACTCCGTCCACGAGGCGCCGCGCGGCCACCAGCTGCTGATCGACGCGACCCAGCAAGAACGAGCGCAGCGCGAGATAGGTGCCGCCGCCGACCGCGAGCAATCCCGCTAGGCACAGTCCGAGCATCCCGGTCAGCAGGCGAGTCCGCAGCGACATCAACGGGACGTCGCTCGCAAGCTGTAGCCGAACCCGCGCACGGTGTGGATCAGCGGGTCGCCGGTCGCGTCGACCTTTTTGCGTAGGTAGCTGATGAACGTCTCGACCACGTTCGCGTCACCGCCGAAGTCGTACTGCCAGACGTGGTCGAGGATCTGGGCCTTCGAAAGCACCCGTCCCGCGTTCAGCAGCAGGTACCGCAGCAGCCGGAACTCCGTTGGGGTCAGCGTGATCGTGCGATCCGCGCGATACACCTCAAGCGTGTTCTCGTCGAGCACCAGATCGGCATACTCCAAGCGGCCGGAAGTCTCGTCCCGATGCCCACTGGTTCGCCTGATGATCGCGCGGACCCGCGCGATCAACTCGTCGAGGCTGAACGGTTTGGTCAGGTAGTCATCGCCGCCGATCGTCAACCCGGCGATCTTGTCCTCGGTCGCATCGCGCGCGGTCAAGAAGACTACCGGGACACGGATACCGTCCGCCCGCAGTCGACGGCAGACCTCGAAGCCGTCGATATCGGGCAGCCGGACATCAAGAATCACCAGTGCCGGCCTCGACTCGATCACGGCCCGTAGCGCGCTGCGTCCGTCGCCGGCGCTGAGGACCTCGAAACCCTCGTAGCGCAAACCGAGCGCGACCAGCTCGGTGATGTTCGGCTCATCATCGACGACCATCACCCGCACAGCCCCGTCGGATCCGTGCGAGCTCATGCCAGGAGCTTGACATCTAATCCTGTGAGTTTCCTGTGAACCGGGTCGGTCGATCCCGTCCGCTGAACGACCCTCGCGCGGTGTTGGCAGCAACAAGCCACACCGCACGCCGGCCAGGATGCCGCTGGACCCGGTCTCGCCCAGCACCAACACTGCGCAAAGCGAGCGGATTCGGATTCGTGGCGGGGCTACCCGAGCGGACCACCGCGGGGCAGATCGTGGCGCGCTCGACGCGACGGGCGAGTACGGTACCCGCCTGCCGCTGCACCCATCCCAGTGCGGGAGGCAACCGTGGCGCGGCGCGCGGCACCCCGCGGCTCGGCGACGGACACGAGCGCGGCTCCGGGCGCGCCGCGGCTCCGGTCAGCTGCGGACGGCCGCCCGGCTGGAGGTCAGTCGGATATTACAAGCGCACCGTTTCTGAGAGTCTTCTCACGGGAGCCTCAGATCCGGTTGAAGAGGGTTGTTTAGCGTGATGTCTGGTCCACCCTCGCACGCTCCTCTCCTAATGCGCACCGCGCTTATCACCGAGGTCTCCGCCCTGGCCGTGCGCAGCCACTTGACGCGTTCGCGGCATACAGTCGGGGATCTGCACAGGCGTGCAACGACGTGCTCGTCGCGCGCGCGAGCTATACCAACAGCAAACCAGGCGCACGAGGCCTTCGAGCGGTGTGGGTCGGATGCCTCGGGCATTCCTGGCTCCGGGTCGAGTCCTGGTTGGTCGTCTGCGCCCGGCCCCGCCGACGGGCAAGGCGGCTGTGGCGGGACAGTCAAGGAACAACTTGAGTCCAGCGTCAACCGACCAGGCCGACGGCGACGACCGGGGCGCGCCGATGCGTGCCTCGGGGAATCCCGGGAACGCTGATGCTGCGGCTGATCGGTCTGGTGGTCGCGATCGGGCTCACGGACTCGCTCAACCCCACGACGATCGGGCCTGCTCTCTATCTGGCGGGAGGAGACCGCGGTTGTAGCCGCGTCGCCCAGTTCACACTGGCTGTGTTCGCTGTCTACCTGGCCGGCGGAGTCGCGATCGCGCTGGGCCCAGGTCAGCTGCTGCTCTCAACGCTCCCGCATCCATCGCGCGAGGCAACACACATCCTCGAGATCGCTGCCGGTGCGGCGATGCTCGTCGTCGCGGGCCTGCTCTGGTGGCGCCGCCGACCGCTCTCGCAACGCGATCCGCCAGGGACCGCGCCCGAGCGGCGGTCAAGCGCGATCCTCGGTGCCACGATCACGGCAGTCGAGCTGCCGACCGCGTTCCCCTACTTCGCGGCAATCGCAGCGATCGCCGGGTCCGGCATCGACATGACGCGACAGGTAATCATGCTATTGCTGTTCAACGCCTGCTTCGTGGCACCGCTGATCGGGATCGTCCTGGTGCTCGCGTTCGCCGGCGACAGCGCCCTCGCCACCATCTCCAGGACGCGCGACTCGCTGTACGCGCAGTGGCCGGCCGCGTTCGCGTTGCTGATCGGGCTGCTCGTCGTCACAGTCGGGGCCAACGGCCTCGTACATCACGATCCCGGCACCGGGCAGGAACGGGAGATCAGGAGCAAGCGCAGCAGCGCGACGCGTAGCGTCGTGAACACCGGCCTGGGGGACAGCAGGTGGTCGACGATCCCGAGGCCGGTCGGCATGCCGCCGGAAATCCGAAGCGACGCGAAGGTCACGATCAGCACCGCGGTGAAAGCCACGTAGATGATCGCAAGGATGTGCGCGGCCTGCGCGTGCTGGGAGATCAGGCTGGCTGCTTGGCCCTGCAGGTTGAGCGCGGCGCGCAGCGCTGCGTCGGCCTGCATCGTGAGGAACAACGAGCTCATCGCGGCGATCGAGACCAACGCCAGCGCGATCCCGTAGCGCGCGAACCAACCGAGCCTGGTCATGAACACGATCGCAGCGATGATCGAGCGAAGCGACCGTTAATCGGTGGCTGGCGCGAGGCGAGGAGGACCTTGCAGCCGAGCGTGACACACCCGAGCGCCACTACCTCGACAGGATCGAGGCAGCGGCCCCGAGGGACTCGGGGGGCCGCAGCGTGGGTGATGGAGCGCCGATTCCCGAACCGCTGGGGGGCGAAAGCGCAGATCGAGCACGCCGGCGAGGTCGATCACAACGCGGGCAGTCGGTTCGCGCGGGGAGCGCTGACGTGGTGAAGCGCGAGCAGCTGCGCCGTGCAGCTCGTCGAGGCGGCGCCTTCCGTTACATGCTGGCGTTCCGCCGGCTGTCCGGGTGCCCCGGGGGCCCGCGCCTGCGCGTGGTTCGGCGCCGGTTGCGCAAGCGCTCGACCGCGACCGTCACGGCGCAGACGGCCAGCACGACGCACGCGAGCAGGGCCACGACCGCG
>JBKQKK010000090.1:0-8737 GCA_052147535.1 Solirubrobacteraceae bacterium
GGCGGTGGTCCGCGCCGGCCGCGCCCGCGCGCGCCCGCCACCCGAACCGGGGACCAGTGCTCGTCGCGATGTGGATCCTGAAGACACGACACCTGCTCTCGCTTCGCGGCGCGCATCTCGGAGTCGGGGCGTTACCGGGGCCCTGGTTTGCGCGGAAGGCAGGCTCGTCGCAGAAGTCCATGTCTCTGCGGACGGCCCCAGGGCGTCGCTGAGGCCGCCCGCGGCGACGCCGCGTCGGCCCTCCGCGGCGTCTTTGTCACAGCCCGGCCTTGGCCGTGCCGACCCGAGCGTAGGCGACTGAGTTCTGCCCGCAGCCTGCTACCTCTGCGATCGACAGGTCTCCGGTGCTAATACTCTGCCCCTGGGGACACGAACCCAAGGAGCGGGCCGTGTCCGGTTGCAGAAGTCTCCGGCCGTCGCGTCCGGACGGCTGGATCAGCGGCGAAGGAGAGACCTCGTCAATCCGACGGCCGCAACGACTTCACCGATACGGCGCTTGTCACGGCCGCCGATCGTTGCAAGATTGCAAGCACTCCTCGCGAGCCGGAGAGCGGCGCGATCAGCGTCACCACCGTTGACAATAGATAGTTGAGCGATATATAGTGGCGGCATGGGTAAGCGCACGATGCAAGAGGCGACATTCTTGATCCTCACGGCGCTGGCGGCGGGGAGCCAGCATGGCTACGGGATCATTACCGACGTGACGGGGATCTCGGAGGGCAGGTTTGTCCTCCGCGCGGGCACGTTATACACGGCTCTGGACCGGCTGCGGGCTGACGGGTTGATCGAGGTCGACCGTGAGGAGGTCGTGGACAGTCGGCTCCGCCGTTACTACCGGCTCACGCCTCTGGGCTCGGAGCGGCTGGCCGAGGAGGCAGCCCGGTTGAAGTCCAACGCCTATGTCGCGATGTCGCGACTGGATCTGACCGCCGGGGTGTCGAGAACATGAGCGATTCGAGCTATCTGGAGCGCCGCTACCGGCGGCTGCTGGCCTGCTATCCGCAAGCGTTCCGGCGCGAGCACGAATTGGCCTGGGCGAACGGTCGCGGGTATCGCTGGGCGCGGGGTCTCATCGTGGGGTTGTTCGGCCTCACCTCTGTCAGTCTGCTCGCCGCGTTCGCGCAGCACGCGCTGACCTACGCACCGTCTGACCTGATCGCCGGTTGCGCCCTGTGGCTGGTCGGCCTGCTCACGTTGCCGCTGATCCTCAACCCGCGATCCGATCAGCATTACCACCAGCGCCACAACCGTCACTACCGCGCCAAGCCCACACGGCAGCCCGGCCAGCCGGCTGGCGAGCACGTGCAGCGCGCCGGTAGCGTCGTTTCGCGAATCTGAGCTTCGTTGCTGACCTTTCGTTGAGGTCCGCGCGAGCGCGAGGAGGAGAACATGAAGCCGTACTTTCAGAACCATTCCGCCGGCTGGCTGTTCCTGCTCGTCGTGATCTGCTTCTTGGGCATGGAGATCATCCAGTTCTTCCGGCAGCGAGAGTGGCGCAAGGACGCAACCCGGATCGCTACGCCCAGCTTCTGGGTCGGTGTCGTGATCTGGGTGGTCGGCGCGACCGCGATTCTCCATCGCGCCGGCCACTATTGGCCGGGAGCCGCGATGGGACACGGGGCGCTCGTGTTCGCCGTTGGCATGGTGCTGCTCGTCGCGGGTGCCGGACTGCGCTGGTGGTCGTTCTGCGCGCTCGGGCAGTACTTCACCTTCACCGTCGACGTCAGCCCCGACCAACAGATCGTCACCGAAGGCCCATATCGCGTGCTCCGCCACCCGGGCTACGCCGGCGGACTGCTCGCCCTGATCGGGATCGGAGTCATCTACAGCAACTGGATCGGTCTCGCCGGATTCGCCCTGTCCAGCCTGGCGATCACTTTCTGGCGCATCCACATCGAGGAAACCGCACTGCTACGCATCGCCGGCGACCCCTACCGCTCCTACGCCGCCCACCACAAACGACTCATACCCCTCATCTGGTGAGACGGCGTTCCGCGACCGCCCAGCGCCCGAGCTCGGCCGCGAGACTGTCGGCGCCACAGCTGCGTAACAGGCCCGTTTCGTGAGCGTCGCCCCGATCCGGAGGCGACCAGGCAACCTTCCGCACGGAGGGAGGACGCCGTCAAGACCCAGATCCGACCCGGCGGACGGCCCAGCGATAATCTGCAGCGCACCCAGCGGCATGGCGCGGAAATCACCCATCTTTTGCCCGTGACGAGACTGCTCGGCTGCCGCTCAAGAAGCTCCCGACTTCGCGGCTGCCTCCTAAGCCAAAGTGGGCAGCCGCCCCTCTCGGAACGCCGCCGCTGGCGGCTGCAGCGCCGCTATTGGGGTTTGGGGAAGAACGGAACAGAATTTGGGCGCTAAGGGCCAGCAGCTCGCCGATCTCGAGTGCGTCCGTTGCCGCCTAGCGGTCGACCGCTGACGACCCTTCTGCACTGGTCAACGCGCGAGAAGGCGCTGCTCTGCCCTCAGCTGAGTGAGTTCCTTCTCCCCGGTCCACCTACCTGGCGCTCGGCGATCTACGCCGGTGCGCGCCCCGAGGAGAGCGGTAGCCATCGCCGTCGAACTGTTCGGCGGAAGCAGTCGTCCCGTCTGCCGAACCCGCGCGAGTGGTTTGCCACGCATGCGATCGTCAGCCCGAGCGGAAGCGGACGATCGCGTTCGCGTGAACGCGATCGTCGCGGGGCGTGCCCATTCGTCGCGGCGTTTGATCAGCAGCCATTGTGGTTTGGGGCCGGCGATGGTGCGCTGCAGCTCGAAAGCCCTTGGAGCTTGTGCCCGTGGAGGACGAACACGGCGTGACCGCGCTCCAGCGCCTGCGACCAGGCCACGCGCCCGCGCTGCTCGTAGGGACCGCGATCCCAGATGATGACCGCACCACTGCCGGCCCGTCCCTCGAAGTCGTTGCGGTCGATCGCGTGGTCCTGGACCTGCACCGCGAAACGCTTCACGGCCGGGTCCATCGAGGGGCCCTTGGGCACCGCCCACGAGCGCATGATCCCGTCGACCTCGAGCCGGAGATCAAAGTGGTGTGCTGTCGCCTGGTGCTCTTGGACAACGAACAGTCCGGCGGGTACCCCACGGACTGCGAACTGCTCGTGCCCCTCGACCCCGACAACAGCCAGCGATACGGACCCGACGGCCGCCGAGCCCAGAAGAGATGTGAGCTCCTCGACCGCGTCGCTGGCTCCCTCTAGATGAGCGCTGAGCGTCCCGTCATTGTCCGGGCGGACCCATCCCAGCACACCGAGACGGCGCGCCAGCGCGCGCACGCTGTCAGCGGAGAGATCCGGCGTCGCACCCTGAACGCAGACCCGACGAGCGGTCAGTTCACGCATACGCGCATTCTCGCGCCACGCCCACAGCGAGAAGGCACCATCACGACGAGCGTTGCTCTCGGGGTGCTCCCGCGGTGGACGCACGCCTCTTGTTCGCGTCGGCGAACCGCATCATCGCCGTCCGGCCGGTGGGACAGGGTCCGCGTGGATCTCGTCGCTATGAGCTGCCGGCCTCGAGCCCGACGATGAGGTCGAGCAGGCCGTCAGCTTCCCAGGCGCGGTTGCGCGGGGATTGCGTGAGGCGAATGAGGATGCGTGCGGCTTCGAGTCCCTCGATCGCGTTTGCGACGGCGGGTCTGGTGCGCTGCGTCGCCGCGACAGCGACAGGCACCGTGATGATGGGATGGGCAGGAAGGACGTTGATGAGGCTCCACGCGGCTGCGTCGGCGCGAGGGTTGGTGTGGTCGCGCAACTGTTCTCGCCAGCGTTCTTGGAGGTCGTTGACGCGGGTCGCGTAGCGCGCCGCGAGGTTGGCGGCCTCGGCGGTGGCGGCGGCGAAGTGTTCGATCCAGTCCGCGAGGCGGTCCTCGCGGAAGAGGGTCAACCCGCTCAGGTAGGGGTCCTTGTCGCGAGCGAGGACGACGCTGATTGGGGGCACGAATGACGGTGTCAGGCCGCGCCGGCGGAGGATCACTTGGACCAGGGTGCGGCCGGTGCGGCCGTTGCCATCGTCGAAGGGGTGGATCGTTTCGAACTGTGCGTGCGCGATCGCGGCTTGCACGAGGGGCGGGAGGGCGTCGTCGTTGGTGAAGACGCAGAGGTCGTCGAGGAGCCGGTCGATCTCTTCGGGTGGTGGCGGTACGAACGCCGCGCCGCAGGGGTTGTAGTCGTTGCCGCCGATCCAGTTCTGTGAGGTCCGGAACCGACCTGCGATCGGCGAGTTCGGGGCACGTTCGAGCAGGACGCGATGGATGTCCAGGAGGTCGGTGGGGCGGAGCCCGGTGAGGTTCGCAGCGCGTTCGATCGAGAGTTGCATCGCGTCGATGTTCGCGAGGATCTCAGCTGCGCTTGAGCCGATTTTGCGCCCGGTCTCTTGGTTTGCCTCGGCCCGAGTAAGCCTCCTGGCATCCAACTGCATCCCCTCCACTTTTGAGGAGGCGATGGACTCCGTTCGTAGCAGCAGGCGGGCAAGGGGCATGAGCTCGGGTCTAGCGGTGCGGTTGAGCTCCGCGATCGCCTTCTCGGCATCGGACACCACACCGGCGATGGGTCCAGGCAGGTTGAGGTCCAGCTTCGCCACCGGATCGGGGATGAAGGCGTCGTACTCGCAGGCACGCCGGTAGCGCGGTGGTGCGTACATGGTCGGGTCGGCCTTCCAGACCTGATGGACGTATCGTCCTCGCACGCGCATCCTTTCCTACTCCCGACTTTAAGGAAAGGATACTGGCATTCCTTTCCTAGAAAGTCTGATGCTGTTCCGCAAGTCTTGCGAAAGGAGCTGCTCTAAGCTTGCGTTGGGTCGATTTGTCGGAAACGTTGGGCGAATCGGTCGGCTCGGAGGCTGCCATCCAGTCGAGTTCGTGCGCTCGCTCGGCCGCTGGTCAGGGACCTGGCGCCGACGTTCCACCGCTCGGGATACCGAGGACCATTCGACTCCGTTGTAGTCCAGATCCCCACTCGGCTGGGCGACGCGAATGAGCTGTATGCCTTTACGAGTAATCGTCTACTCGTCTAGTCTTGTTGGTGTGCTTTACGCGACCCCGCACGTCTCGCAATCCTTGAAGACCCAGCTTCGTGAGCTCGATGAGCTTCGCGCCAAGCTTGGTGACGCCACGTCGGTGCCTGGGCCGTGGCTGGGCCAGCTGCGTCGAGCGGTGCGCGCCAGCTCGGTGGAGAGCTCGGTGTCGATCGAGGGATTCGTCGTGGCGCCCGGCGAGGCGATGGCGCTGGTCGCCGGCGAGCAGTCGCCTGCACCAGAGGACGAGAACCGGATGGCGGTGGCGTCATACGCTCGCGCGATGGATCACGTTGGCGTGATGGCGATTGACCCTCATTTCCGCTGGCTTGATCGCGTCATCCTTGATCTGCACTTCGATGCGTGTCTGTTCCAGCGCGACACGCTCCCCGGCCTGTGGCGCACGGGGCCGATCTACGTCACCAGCCCCGGGGGCGGCCCGCCCGCCTACGAGGGCCCAGCTAGCGAAGCGGTGCCCGCCCTCATGGCCGAGACCGTCGAGTGGCTGCAGGACGGTGACGTCGATGCGCACGTTGTTGTGCGCGCGGCGATGGCCCACCTTCATGTCGTCTCGGTGCATCCGTTCCGGGACGGCAACGGGCGGATCGCGAGGATCGTGCAGTCGCTCGTGCTTGCGCGGGAGGGTCTGTTGGCGCCTGAGTTCAGCTCGATCGAGGAGTACCTGGGACACAACACAGCCCGCTACTACGCGGCCTTGCAGGAAGTGCAGGGTGGCAGCTATCAGCCGCGGCGTGACGCCTCGAGCTGGGTGGGGTTCTGCGTCAGCGCACACATCGAACAGGCCAAGCAACGGCTTGCTCTGGTCGCTCGCGCGACCGCGCGCTGGGCGGCGCTCGAGCAGCTCGTCCAGGCGCGCGGATGGCCTGAGCGGCTCGTGATCGCGCTTGAACACAGCATGTTCGACGGCGTTGAACGCGCCGCCTACGCGGTCGAGGCCGATGTATCGCTGGCGACGGCCAGCCAGGATCTCAGGCGGCTGCTCGACGCCGGTCTCGTCGCCCAGGAGGGCCGCACGCGGAGCACGAGGTACCTCGCCACCGAACAACTCCGGCGCCACATCAGCGAAGCCGTCGACTGATAGACGTGAGGATCGCGTTGATCGCCGCTGGGCCGGGCCGCTGAGGACTCCTCTTGGCCTGGTGCCGAGAACAGCTCGCGGGGCCTGCATGCAGCGATATTTGTTCGACGCTGACGGCGTCTATGTGTGGAAGACCGGACGCCTACCCGGTCTTTCTCGTTCCGAGGACGCTACGCGCGGTGGACCGCGCGCGAACGGGGCAACAGCGCAACGTGGTGGAACTGCCCCCTGCGCCCTCACAGTGCCTCCTCGAAAAGCTCGCTACCCCGTGTGCCTTTGATCAGCACCCGCCGCTCAGCAGTCCTCCACGTGACGGTCCCGACGATCAGCGGCTGGCCGGCGAAGGTCCCGAAGCGCTCCCACACCGGCGCCTGAAGGGCATGGGCCAGCTCGTCACTGAGCGTGCACTGCGCGACGTCGACACGCTCGTCGCCGTCAAGGCGACTGACCACGATCGTGCCGATCTGGCCGCCACGGCCGGCACGCCCGCGAAACGGAACCGCGGCGATCGTGGCGCCGAGCCGAGCGAGCTCGGCCCACACCGCCTCGCCGTGCAGCTCGTGGCGCCCCGGCGCTAGCCGCGCGGCGTGCGTGCGCGAAGCCTCACGGCCCGAGGGCGTGCGGCAGGCCTCACCGGGCGGCGCCTTGCAGGTCGGGCAGCGCCGCGCGCGCCACCCGCGCGTCCCGCTGGACAGCCCGTTGGTGATCTTCGACACCCGCGCGGTCGGGGACGCGCGCGCGGGGGCAGCGATGTTCGCGATCGTCGAGCACCTCGCCAGGCGCTCCCAGCGAGCGCGAGAGAGCTTCGGGCATCGCGGCCTGTGGGCGGCGCGGACGTTCCTGGTGATCGACGAGGGCTGGAAGATGCTCGAGCGGCCCAGCACGGGACGGTGGATCAACGAGCAAGCGCGACGCAGCCGCCACAACCGGCTATTCCTGGTCGCGATCAGCCAGAAACTGCCGGATTTCACCCGCCACCCCGAGGGGCAAGCGCTGGTCTCGCAATCCTCGATCCAGCTGCTGCTCACCCAGCCCCCCGGCCAGACCGCGGAGATCCAAAAGGAGCTCGGGCTGACCGACGAAGAAGCAGCCACGATCAGCCAGCTACGCACCCGCAAAGGCGAAGGCGCCGAGGCGTTCTTCTGCAACGGTCGCCGCGGCCGCGGTCTGGTCGAGATCCACGCCGGCGAGCTGGAATACTGGATCGCTACCAGCGAACCCGACCACGACCAACCGCTGCGCCAGCGGGTGCTCGCGCGGGTCGGCGGTGACCCGTGGGCGGCGGTCCGGGAGCTCGCCAAAAACCACCAGCCCCGCAGCGAGCGATGAGCACCGGCAGGCTGCTCCTCGGGATCGTCGTGGTTCTGCTCGCGCTGCCGGTGATCGCGCTCGTGGCCGTCGTCGCGCTGCTCGACGGCGCCGAGCAGCAGTCCTGCTCGGGGATCGCGACGCCCGGCCCGCAGGGCGGCGGGTCGGGGTCGTGGATCGCGACCGCGTACGGGCCGCCGTGGGACGCGGAGAACGGGTCAGGCATGACCGCGACCGGGATCAACTCTGACCGCCGGCCCGCCCGCCTACGTGATCGCGGTCGACCCGACCGTGATCGCACTCGGGAGCTTTGAGCACGTGCACCCCAACCCGTTCGACACCGCCCAGGCGTTCTACGCCGGGGATACCCGGCGGGGCGATCATCGGCCGGCACGTCGACATCTACGACTGGCAAGGCCGTGGCGCCCAGGACGCGTGGGGCGTCCGTCACGTGCAGGTCATCCCCGCGCCTGACCCCGGCGCGGGAACCTGCTCGCCGAGATCACCCCAACCCCAGCGTTCACTCCAGCCACGCCAGCGTCAACGGGGAGCTGCGCGGTCTCCTGCAGGGCGCCGTTGCCGCTGACCGCTGGTCAGCGAGCGACGATCCTCCCGGACGGGTTGGCGGCCGCGCCGGCGCGCGCGCCGGCGGCTGTCAAGCTTGCGATCGCCGCCGGTAACGAGCTGATCGACCTGCCCTACCTGTACGGCGGTGCGCACGGCCAGCCGCTGACCGAGCTCGCGGCGGCGTATGACTGCTCGAGCTCGACCAGCTTCGTGCTCTATGGCGCTGGGGTGTTCGGAGCCTGGCCGCAGGATTCCAGCGAGCTCGAGAGCTACGGCGATCCCAGGCCCGGGCGGTGGATCACCGTCTACGCGAACTCGGGGCACGCGTTCCTCGACGTCGCCGGCGTGGTGCTCGACACCGCCTGGTACGCGCCGGTGGAGCCGACCGTCCCGGGCAGCGGGCCGCGGTGGCAGCCCGAATCGATCATCGGCCCGCAAAACGCCGGCGACGTGTACGGCGCCTTCGTGCAACGCCACCCCCAAGAACTATGAGAAATGCGCCCCAGCAAGGGGACAGCACGCTGGCCGAAAGCCAGGTAACCAACAGCGGGCAGGTTGTCGCGATCGCGCCCGGGCTCGCGGGCGCTGCCGCCGACTGGGTCGTGGTTACCCGCGAGCACACCACCGGCCAAGGCGACTACCAAGGGCTGCCCGCCACCCTGCACGTCACCTACGCCCAGCTCACCCACACCCCCGCCGGCTGGATCGTCACCTCATGGACTCCCGCGAGCTAGCCGCCCGCCGAAC
>JBKQKK010000091.1:0-13787 GCA_052147535.1 Solirubrobacteraceae bacterium
CTCGGGAGCAGCAGCAGGAGCGGCACATGCAGCCACGCACCATCGCCCCCGCATGTACCCGCGGGACAACGATCACAGGTCTCGGACATGAGACCCTCGCCTATCGCCCTATTCGCCAATAGCGAGAGCGAACTGAGGAGGCCTGGGTTGACCGATGCTGTGAATGCAGGACGATCTGTCCTCCGGAGAGGAGAAACCCAGAACTGCGCTCGATCAACTCCTCTGGGTACTTCCGCGCTCTTGGCATACTGATGGTGAGCGCACGTAACGGGGGCGAGCGCGGATGTGCGAGTCGGGTCGTGCTTGGGGCTGATCGGGCGCGGGGCGGTCGGATGCCAAGGACCCGCCGGGCATCGCCTCATCCCGGACCCGTTGAAGCGCGCGGGGGAGCGCTTGGAGCCTTATGGTGTGCTGTGTAGACCCGCCTCGAGCCAGTCGATGATGCCGCCTACCGTCACCCAATCCTGCCGTCCACGCGCGTCGATGAGCTCTCGAAGCACGGGCGGCTCGATTGCCATGAGCGCCTCTGATCCTGCCGAGACCCACCGCACAAGCGCGTGATGGACGAGCGTCTCGACCGGGATCCCGGTGTTCCGGGATAGCGCTCGGAACGTCGGCATCGGATCGACGGTCAGCGACGCCTCCGTCTGGCGCGCAAACTCGCGATGCTCCGGTGGAACGGTGATCCCGGCAGGGTACCCTTCCGAGGGAATCCGCGCGGCAATGACAATCCGGACTGTCGGAACGCTCAGATAGCGACTTTCGAGGTCGGTGGCCAGGAAGAGCCCGTGGAATGCGACCGAGGCACAGCTCTCGGACACGAGGTCGGCCCGTTGGTTTCGTGGTGCTTTGTCGCCCGGCTAACGCAAGGTCCGGTCACGCCTTGCTTGGATCAGCCAGAGGGCGACGAGGGCTGCTACGAGCATGACGAAGCTAACCCCAAAGACTGGCCACGCTCCAATGCTCCCGAGCAATGTTGGAACCATGACCGCCGCCGCCATCATGCACACAGCGACAGCCACCAAGGCCACCAGCACGAAGACTCGCGGGGGAACGGCGGGCGTGCCAGGTGCCATACGCGAATCCTACCCCTAGATCGTCGAACCGATGCTGTGCTCGCTGCCCCGTTGATCGACAGCCAGATGAAGGCGTGAGCTCTATCAGACCGTCTACGCGCAAGGACCCCGCGCCCGAGAGCGCGCGTTATGGGATCACGATGTCCGTCATCGCGTCAGTGAGCAGCGTCCCGGCGACGACCAATCCCACCGACTTCAGCGGTGATGACGATTGACGCCCGTCTCGAGTCAGCGCCGGCGAGAGCAGCGATCCCGCGTGATTCCTCGAGCATCGGCAGCCACCAGCAGCAGAAGCCCATGCACGTCCTGCGGAGACCGAACGCCGCCAGAATGTCGCCGTCGTCGCCGACGTGGCCCCTCCACCGCTGGCCAGTGACACGCGGGGGCACGATCGTACGTGCGTGCATGCTCCGGGAGATCCCGGAGGGCGTTGCGGGTCATTACGCCTAGCCGGGTGCTGGCTGATCGCGCACAATCGTCAGCGATGAACGACACGTTGCCCAACAAGCCCTCAACCCGTGTCGGTCGTGTGCGGCGCGGACGCTGGCTGACCGGGGTCTGCGCCGGGCTCGCACCGGTGCTGCGCGTCCACGCTGCGTGGGTGCGTGCCGCGTTCGTCGCGCTCGGGCTGGTCGGTGGGCTGGGGGTCGCGCTGTATCTGGCCTGCTGGCTCATCTTCTCCGCTGAGGATGAGGGCGCTGAGACGGTACGGCGTGGGGGTGTGATCGCGCTCGCGCAGGCGTGTGCCGGGGCGATTGCGCTGACGGCGCTGGGATTGCTCGGCGCGCTGTCAACCGTCTTCGGCTTCGGCTGGATCATCCTGGCGTTTGCCACGCTGCTGCTCGCGGGCTGGCTTGCCGCTTCGCGGCGTCTGGGGCCCGCGTGGGTGTCTCGGACCTCGTGCTGTTCGGGCACGTTCACAACACCGGCTCGCCCGGGACGGCTGCGAACACCGGGAGCCAAGCGGGTCCCGTCCTGACGATCGACTTCGACTCACAGGGCGGCAGCCTGTTCGTCCGCGACCACCCCAACGGTGTCGATCCGGACGACGAGCCGAACTGGCCCGGGTTTGAGGTGTTCCCTGAGCCCCGACCCGACCTCAACGGCGAGCCGCGGCGCGTTGCACGCGCGATGATCCGCAACTGGCGCACGCGGCTCGCGCTTGAGCGCGCTGACGCACGCCGGATCAACGCGCTCATGCTCGGCCCATGCGAGACGGCTTCGGAGGCATCGCGATGACCGCGTCGAGCGCCACCGTCCGCCCCGTCGCGCGATCCTTCGACCGCCGCCGGGTCGCGACCGCGCTGACCGGCGCGATGTTGCTCGCCGCGCTCGCGCTCGCGCTCGCCCCGCCCGTCGCGCGCGGCGTCGCGATCGCCCTCGCGCTGACCGGGGCGGCGGGCACGGTCGCGCTGCTCGCAGCGGCTGTGTTGCGTGCGTGCGTGCGTGCGTGCGCCAGCCGTCGCTGCTGCTGCTCGTCGTGCTCGCCGGGCTGGCGATCGCCTGGGTCGTGACCGGTGTGCACGCAGCATCGAGCATTCCCGTCTCGCAGATCTATGCGACACCCGACTTCTCGGTCTACCCGATGGTGCTCGCGCCGCCGCCAGTTGGCACTGGCTGGCCGTGGCGCGCGGGCCATCTGGCGCTGCTGCCGGCGCTGCTGATGCTTCTCTGTGCGGGCGGCGGACTCGTGCTGCTCGCCGATGCGGTCCGCGTGCAGCTCGGGCTGGCCGAGGCGCAGCGGGCGCCGTGGCGGCTGCTGACGGCCGGCCTGGAGCGGCGTGAACAGCTTGCTTGGAACGTCGTTCCCGGCGTGCTGCTGATCGGCGGCGCCGCGCTGCTCGCGATCGACCTCGCGAGCCCGTACGTCGCCGGTGATGCGCTGCTCGAGACGGTCGTGCTGATGATCATGCCGGCTGGGCGACGGTGTTCCTCGCGAGCCCGTTGCTCGTCGGCGCGCTTATGCGGCTCGACCTCGACAAGGCCGGTCGCGTTCGCGAGAAGGAGCGCCAGCGGTTTGCCGCGCACCTGCACGACTCGGTCCTGCAGACGCTCGCGCTCGTCCAGCGCCAAGCGCACGACCCGGCCGCCGTTGTGCGGCTCGCCCGGCGCCAGGAGCACGCGCTGGGCGCCTGGATGGCCGGCGAGGCCGAGCTCGTCAGCGAGACGCTCGCCGCCGCCTTGCGTGACGCCGTCGCCGACGTGGAGGACGAGTACGGCATGACCGTCGAGTTGACCGCGCTCGGCGATCGCAGCCTCGATCCCGCCGGCGAGGCGCTCGTCGCTGCCGTACGCGAGGCGCTGCGCAACGCCGCTTGCCACGCGCTGGGCGCGTCGGTGGTCGTGTTCGCCGAGATCAGCCGCCCGCGCGCCGAGATGTTCGTCCGCGACGACGGTCCGGGGTTCCTGATGGAGAGCGTGCCGTCAGAGCGACGCGGCATTCGCGACGCGGTGATCGGGCGGATAGCGAGCGTCGGCGGATCGGCGACGGTCGAGTCGGCGCCAGACGAGGGCACCGAAGTCGTGCTGAGGATCGGCGGCAGTGGATCAGCCCGATGAGCCACGGGCCCGTATACCCGTCGCGGAACACGCGTCCGCGATGAGCACGCCAGCCAGCCAGCCGATCCGGGTGGTCGTCGTCGACGACCATCACCTCTTCCGAGCCGGCGTCAAAGCGGAGCTCGCAGGGCGCTTCGAGATCGTCGGAGAGGCGGCGAGCGCGACGGACGCCGTAGCTGTCATCGCCGCGTCAGCGCCGGATGTCGTCCTGCTCGACGTGCACCTCCCCGAGGGGGGTGGCGTGGCCGTCCTGGGCGCTTTCCAGCGGGGCTCGCCGCCGGCCGTGCTCGCGCTGTCGGTCTCGGACGCCGCAAGCGACGTCGTGCCGATGATCCGGGCGGGCGCGCTCGGCTACGTCACGAAGGCGATCAGCACCGATGAGCTGATCCTCGCGATCGAGCAGGTCGCGGCCGGCGACGCCTACTTCAGTCCCCGCCTCGCCGCGTTCGTACTGCAGGCGTTCAGCGCGCCATCCGAGCCCGCCGCGCGGCGCGACCCGAGCCTCGAGGCCCTCACTCCGCGCGAACGCGAGGTTCTGCACCACCTCGCCCGCGGCTACGCGTACAAACAGATCGCAGCGCGCCTGGGCATCAGTACGCGAACGGTCGAGTCGCACGTCGGCGCGGTACTGCGCAAACTTCAGCTCTCCTCGCGCCACGAAGTCACGCATTGGGCGGCGACGAGGGGGCTGATCGACAACGAGCCCGACCAGTAAACGGGACACGGGCACGCGTCGGAAAACCGGCCGTCTCGAGTCCGGCGGCGAGGCCGCTCCTTTGCGCTACGTCGAGCGATTAGCCATCACGACCTCTCAGTCGCCAGGGATCAGTCCCACGCGGCGCTCGGATTCGTCGCAGAGCGAGCGTCCGAAGCACGTCGCAGCGAGACCGAAAAGCGAACGTCGGCGCCTTAAGCGAACTGTTCCCGTCGGTCTTCCGCGATCAGTAGTCGGTCGCACGGTCGATTACGCGTCGCCGGACGACTCCTACCGTGGAGCCAGAAGCGAGCCCGAGGTACGAGGTGGCAAGACGGCGGGCACGTCTGCTTGCCGACCGCAACGGCAGCGCCCCAGGCGTCCTTCGCTGGCGTCCACCCGCTTCGACGCGGTCCAGCCGCGACTTCTGCCTCCGCCCAGGTCGCCGGAACCAGTTATCCCGAATTCGCGATATCTGCTTTCGGCGATGAGCGGTGCACGACCTCGTCGAAAGGCGGCAACGCTTCTCGCCGGCGGCGCGCCGTGGATCGCCGGCTGCGTGCAGCGCGCGGTCTCGATGTTGGCCGTGAGCGAGTCCTGCGCCATCGCGTCATCCTACGGGGACAGCGGGCGCGGCAGACTGTCAGGCGTGGGCTCGCACGAGATCACGCAACTGCTGCACGATTATGGGTGCGTGACGGTCTTCACGGTCGTCGCGCTGCAGGCCGTCGGCTGCCCGCTGCCGGGGACGACGGCGCTTGTCGCCGCGGCGCTCTACGCCTCGACGGTGCACGGCCTGCCGATCGCGGGAGTGATCGTTGCAGGCGCGTTTGGCGCGCTGTGCGGGACGATGGTCGGCTTCGCGCTCGGCCGCCGGGGCGGCGAGCCGCTGCTGCACGCGATCGGGCGCCGGCTGCGGCAGAGCCCGGACTGTGTCGAGCGGGTGGGGCGCGAACTCGCGGCGTCCGGGGCGGGATGGCTGTTTGTCGCGCGGTTCGTCACCGGCTTGCGCAACGTCAGTGGTCTCGTCGCTGGCGCCAGCGGCATGCCGCTGGAACGGTTTCTTCCGATCAGCGCCGCTGCGGCGCTGACGTGGGCGCTCGTCAACGGGCTGGAGTACTACTTCTTCGGGCGGGCGCTTGCGTCGGCGAGCACGTGGCTGCAGGTCCTGCTCGTCGTCGCCGGCATCGCCTGGCTGGTCATCTCGCTGGGTGTCCTTCGCACGCGGGCGCTGCGGCGCCTGCGCGCGCAATCGGACGTGAGCGACGTCCTCGACGTGAGGCGGGCCGCCTAACAAGATGCTCCGCGCCGCGCTCAACCAGCTCATCTACTTTCCCGAGCGCACGCTGCTGGCCGCGCCCGAGCGGATCGGGCTGCGCCACCGTGAGCTCGCGCCGCGCACCGACGACGGCGAGCAGCTCCACGGCTGGTGGATTGAGAGCCGCAGTGCGACGATCGGACATGTGCTGCTCTGCCACGGGAACGCCGGGAACATCGCCGACCGTCTCCTGCACGCCGCATTGCTGTCCGCAACGGGCTTCGACGTCCTCCTGTTCGACTACCGCGGCTACGGTGCCAGCACCGGCACGCCGAGCGAGGAGGGCACCTACCGCGATGCTCGCGCCGCGCTGCGATGCCTGCTCGAGCAGCCGGAGGTCGACCCCCGCCGCGTCGTCTACTTCGGCGAGTCGCTCGGCGGCGCGATCGCGCTCGAGCTGGCGCTGTTCTCGCCGCCGGCGGGCCTCGTTCTGCTCTCGACGTTCACGTCAGTGCGCGCGCTCGCCCGCATCCACTACCCGTTCATCCCTGCCGGGGTCGTGCCCGACGCCTACCCGAGCCTACAGCGCATCCCCCGCCTCGCCGCACCGTTGCTCCTCCTGCACGGCGATCGGGACGAGATCGTCCCGATCGCACACGCGCACGAGCTGTTCGAGGCGGCGCCCGAACCGAAGACGCTGCACGTGTTCGCCGGGCTCGGGCACAACGACCTCGTCTCCGACGCGGGACGCGAGCTCGCCGAGGTGATCGTCGCCTGGGCGCGTCAGCATCTGCCGGCGGCGTCAGATGGACGCGAGCGTTCTTGACGCAGGGCTCTTTCGCTGACGACAACCAATCGTGATGTCCAACGGCGACGCCGTCGCGGCCCGGGACTGGCGGCGCTTGCAACGCCTCAGCGAGCATCGATCGAATGCGAAGGTCTACTCCGATCCGGCGCGTCGTTGCTTTTGGCCCATCCCAACAGTCTCGGTCGCACGGGACACACCGACAGCCGTCAAGTTGCGCGGGATGCGGTTGCTGATCTCGACGAGGACTAGCCGTCTCCTGACCGCGCAAGCAGCGCTCTCCGTTCGGTCTATCGGCGTGGCGCCTCTCGTTCCCGAAAGAGAATCGGGGATCGGAGTTCGCCCGTAGGATGCGTCCCATGCCGGACGCCCCGCCGCGCCCAGAGCCGTTCACGCCGCAGACCGCCCCCGCGGCGCTCGAGGACCTCCGCGCGCGGCTGCGCGTGACGCGCTGGCCGGACACGCCCGAGGACGCCGGATGGTCGCTGGGGACCGACCTCGCCTACCTGCGTGAGCTCGTTGCCTACTGGGCGGAGGGGTTCGACTGGCCGGCCCAGGAGGCGGCGTTCGCTCGGCTCGGGCGCTTCCGCGTGGCGGTCGGCGGCCTCGAGATCCACTTCGTGCACGTTCGGGCCGTCGCGCCGGCCGGGCCCGTCCTGCCACTGGTCCTCAGCCACGGCTGGCCGGACTCGTTCTGGCGCTACACGAAGGTCATCCCACTCCTGACCGACCCCGGCGCGCACGGCGCCGACCCCGCCGACGCATTCGACGTGGTCGTGCCCGACATGCCGGGCTACGGGTACTCCGACCGCCCCACCGGCCCGCCGCTCGATTCCATCGCGGTTGCCGACCTGTGGGCCGAGCTCATGGGCATCGTCGGCTATGAGCGCTTCGGCGCGGCGGGGGGCGACATCGGCAGCCACGTGAGCCGCTACCTCGCCCTGGAGCATCCCGACCGGGTCGTGGCTGTCCACCGCAGGTGCTAGTGCGGTGCCGTCGCGATTGCAGCCTGCGACTCGAGGTAGGCCACGACGTCGTCCTGCTCCATCGGCCTGGCGAAGTAGAAGCCCTGCCCGAGCTCGCAGCCGAGGTTGCGCAGCGTCGTCCACTGCTCGGAGTATTCGATGCCTTTGGCGACGACATCCATCGCGAACGTCTGGCCGAGGCCTAGCACCGCGCTGGCCAGACCCGATGTCACCGGCGAGGCGCCTGCCGCCAGCAGCGAGCGGTCCATTTTCAAGACGTCGATCGGGAAGCGGCTCAGATAGCTGAGCGGCAAGTGGCCGGTGCCGAAGTCGTCCATCGCTAGCCGGACGCCGAGATCCTTGAGCTCGCACAGGCGCTGCACGGCGAAGTCGGCGTCCTGCATCATCACCGACTCGGTGATCTCCAGCGTCAGCGATCCAGGCTCAAGCCCCGACTCAGCCAGGGCTTCGCGCACGTCGGTGACGATGTTGGAGTTGAACAGCTGCTTGGCCGACAGGTTGATGCAGATCGACAGGGGCGGGTCGCCGTCGCTGTGGGCGCGGATCGCCTGGGCGCGCCGGCAGCCCTCGCGCAGCACCCAGCGCCCGAGCGTAACGATCAGCCCGCTCTCTTCGGCGAACGGGATGAACTCGTCGGGCGCGACGAGCCCGCGCTCGGGATGGTGCCAGCGCAGCAGCGCTTCGAGTCCCGTCACGCGCTGGTCGTTCAGGCGCACGATCAACTGGTAGGAGAGCTCGAACTGTTCTTCATCGAGCGCCCGCTGCAGGTCGGCGCGCAACTCGCGCCGCGCGCGCACGCGCTCGTGCATCGCCGGCTCGAACAACCGGTAGCCGCCCTTCCCGTCGGCTTTGGCGATGTACATCGCCGCGTCCGCATTGCGCACCAGCTCTTCGGCGTCGGTGAGCAGATCAGCCTCAGCGACAGAGATCCCGAGGCTGGCGCGAATCGTCACGTCCTTCTGCTCAAGGTGCAGCGGCTCGGCGAGCGCCTCGAGGATCCGCCCGGCGACCTCAGCCGCCGCCTGGGGGCCCTCGACGTTCTCCAGCAGCACCGCGAACTCGTCGCCGCCGAAGCGTGCCGCGGTGTCGCCTGCACGCATGATGGCGGTCACACGCTGCGCAACCTCCAGCAGCAGGCGGTCACCGGCGGCGTGTCCCAAACTGTCGTTCACGGTCTTGAAGTCGTCAAGATCAAGGAAGATCACCGCGAGGCCGATGTGCTCACGGATCGCGCGAGCGACCGCGTGATGCACCCGCTCGTTGAACAGCGCACGGTTGGGAAGATGGGTGACGGGATCGTGGGCCCGGTGGATCAACTGCTCCTCGAACGTCTTGCGCTCGCTCACGTCCCGGCCGTTGAGCACGACGCCCCGGACCACGCCGTCCTGCAGCAGGTTGGTCTGGACGATCTCGAAGTAGCGCAGGCTGCCGTCGCGGTGCGCGAGCAGGCAGTCGATGCCGTCCCGCGGACCTCGGCCATCCCCGCTGCGATCGGTCAGCTTGCGCCGCAGCTGACCCTTCTCGCTGGGGTGCAGGAGGCGCTCGAACGGCTTGCCGACGACATCTTCCGGCCGGTACCCCAGGACCCGCTCGATCGACGGGCTCTGGTACATGACGTTCTCCTTCGCGTCAAGCACGGTGATCAAGTCGCTAGCGTTCTGCACCAGCGAGCTGACCCACGCCTCGCTCGCCTGCTTGTGCATCTCCTCAGCCAGCGCCTCGCTTTCAAGCGCCAGCGACACCTGCGCTACCAGCGCACCGCAACCGCTGACCGCCGAATCCACAGCCCCCGGCTCGCCCGAGACGAGCAGGAGGCCGCCGATGGCGCCGCGCAGCGCGAGCTCAAACGTCCACAGCGGATGCGTTGGCGCTTGCATCCGCAGGCACCGCAGGAGTTCGGCGCCGGGTTCGTGCCGGCCGCTCTCGGCGGCGGCAGCCTGCATCGCAACCTCGAGCGGCGCCATCCAGTCGCACACACCGCCGCCCGCTTCGGCGGACGGCGCGAACACGCTCCACCCGCCGTCCTGCACCAGCAGCAGGCGAACGTCCGCATCAGGACCTACGAGCGAACGCACCGCCTGCAGCGCCGCACCCACGATCTGCCGCCGCGTGGTGGCAGCGACGAGCATGCCGCCGGCATCGTTGAGGGTGCGCTCGCGGGCGATCGAGCGCTCGCGCGCCCGCACAAGCCCGACCATACGGCTGAGCACCAGACAAAACAGGACCATCGACGCAGCACTCGTCACGATCAGATCGATGTCGCCGCGCTGCGCCTGGCGCGACAGTACGATCACCGGCGCGATCAGCGAGGCTCCGGTCAGGAACGCCAGGCGCGGCAAGGTCAAGCGCGGCTGGCGACCCGGGTCGCCGTGCTCGAGCTCACGCATCGACGGGTGCAGTGCAGCCGCCCCCAAGAACAAGTAGAGATAGATCCAGCCGACATCCATCCACAGCTGATGGTCGTAGACGTTGGCGAGTGTGACGATCCCGTAAACGAAATCGGTCACGAGCAGCGACACGAGGCTTGAGATCAGCAGATAGAAGGCGGGCTTGCGCGCGCCGCCGTCGACCGCGAGCCTGACTGCCGCACCCAGCAGGATGATGTCCCCGGTTGGATAGCCGACCGACACGACCTTCTGCAGGATCGTGAGGGCGTCGTCGTGGATGTAGGGCGCGATCAGCCAGATCCACACGACAAGCGAGAGCCCGAGCGTGATGATGAGCGAGTCGATCACGCCCGGTCCGTCGGCAGCCCGGTTTCGGCGGCGCACCAGCAGGACGAGGCCAACGGCTAGGAACGGGTAGGCCAACAAGTAGACGGCATCGCCCCACGAGGGGAACGGGACCAGGGCGTTGAACAGGATGCGGTAGCTGTAGGTGTATGTGTCGCCGATCAACTGCAGCAGCACGCCGATCGCGAAGCACCACCACGCGATGCCCGCGCGCGGACGGTTGCGCCGAATCCCGACAACGACTGCGCTCACGCCCGACAGGCCGAGCAGGTTCATCAACGGTGCCGACCCCTTGAGCGGCGGCACCAGCACGTACATCGCCGTCAGCACGGACGTCACGCCGAGATACAGCGCCCAGGCCGCCGGCCGGCGGTTCACGATCTCGTGGCCTGGTATGGAACCCGAGGCGTTCTCATGCTCGTAAGCCGCCGCCAGGCGCCGGGTTGACGCCGATCCATCGTCCGTCAAGCGTGACCACAGCCATCCGGCTCAGCGCAGCATCAAACAGCTTGCGGACGTTGATGCCGAACTGCCCCAACACCGACTCGGATCGTGCATATCCTGCATCATCGGCAGCAGCACTCGATCGGCGTCCGTGGGGACGGGTCCCGATCTCCAGTCAGACGAGGAAAGAACCGCTTGGTCCGCCGAGTTTCCAATCGCGTTTCGGCCGAAAGCGACGCGGAACGGCCCGCGCTGGAGGTTTCTGACCGCAGCCGATCTCCTAGGCCCGGGTCACACTCCGAGGTCAGCGCGAGCGAGGCCACCGACGCGAACACATCAGCGACCTGGCAGTCGATGCAGCCAGCGGCGTGGTCGTCCTCCAACGCGACCATCACACGCTGTCGGCGCCACAGCCGTCTCACACCTGAATAATCGGCCAAGTCAGCGAGCGCATGAGCGCGACGCCCCAAATCGCGCACGTGTCCGGCCCGGCCGCAGTCCGGGCAGTTCCGCTTACCACGCACCAGCAGAAGCGCCGCAGCACAATCTCAGCTGGCTTAAGAATTCTGCTCCTATGTTCTGCGGCCGGTTATGTGCTGTCGATGATTGCCGCCGCGCATTGCCCCCGCTCAGCGGGGTTTCGGGTGACGAGGCACAGAACATAATCGACCGCGTGCGGTCGACGCTCGAGTGCGCTCTTGCGCGAGAAGCGGCGGGATACAGCGGCGTGGAACCGGCCGGTCCAATGCCTGTCGTCGGGAGGTGATTCCTTACGCGGCGGGGGTTTCGACCAGATGGAGCCCCATCGCGGCGACTGTCTGGCTGTGGCTGCCTGGGGTGGTATCAGCGACACGACCGCCACATCGTCCTCCTCAGCCGCTGACGATTATGTCCTGCAGCTCGACCGGCGATTTGGCGCTGAGCAGGGAGAGCACAGAGGCCACTGCGCGCTACAGAACATAACCGTCCGCAGAACATAGGAGCAGTTATGTCCTGCAGCACATAACTCCTCTCGGCGCGGCAGCCGCCCACGATTCGTCGAATCTGGTCGCTGCTCCGCCGCTGAAGCGGACGCGTCGACCAATCGCTTCGTCGTTCGCCGTGCCTAGGCAAACGCGCGTTTCTGCGCGCCCGCGAGTCAGCCGTGCTCTCGGCGATGAGGAGTGAGGAGGGCTGTGCTGCGTGGCTTGGCGCGCGCCGTTCTGCGCTCGGGCGACCCGACCACGCGCGTGAGGCTGCTAGCTGCGAACCCGTTCGGCGGCGAGCATGAGACGAAAAGCGGCCGTCTCCGCTCGGTCGGCGAGACCGCCGCTTTGCCGCAGAAGCGGCTGTCGCACACGTGCTTGCTGATCGCGCGATGCGCGCAGGTCAGCAAACGCTCAGCGGTCCGCGCTCGTGGCCGAGCGAGCGGGATCCTGCATCCGCGGCCTGCAACGGTTCGATACACCTCCGCGGTTCTGGTGAGCGTCATCGGCTGGGGCATACGATGTCGTACATCTGACCGTAAGGATGGAGCCCGTGGCCGATACGCCCTCGCCCGAGAGCGTTGGAATGCGCCATCCTGCGACGACGCCGTATCCGGGCTGGAGGTCGGCGCTTCTGTGGGAGCGCTTGCTGAAGCTCCGCGAGCGCCGGCCCTCCGGACGACGACGACCACGGCGGTGGCGGTCGCCTCCAGGAGCTCGAGATCGGTGACGGCGGTGTGTTTCGGATCGTGCAGCGGGTCGCGAGGACTGCGAGGCGACGATCTTCGCGACGGGCCCGACTGCGCTGCTCGAGTGCTTTCCTTCATCGTGCATGAGAAACTGGAGGCGACGTCGAATTGCCGATACACGCGTGCGTGTGGGCGTGGGCTGCGTTGTACTTATGGGCAGCGAGCTGCTGATGACGCGTCGTCGAGGCGTGCACGGTGACGGCTCGTGGTCACCCCCGGGGGGCAGCCTCGAGTTCGGCGAGTCATTCGCCGACACCGCCCGCAGGGAGGTCGAGGAGGAGACCGGCATCGCGGTCGAGGCTGACCCAGCCTACCTCGGGATAACCAACGATCTCTTCCCGGAGGAGCAGAAGCACTTCGTGACCGTGTGGATGATCGCCGAATGCACCTCCGGCGTGCCGATCGTCGCCGCCCCGTACGAATTGGATGAGGTGGCATGGGTCACCAGCGCACGCATGCCGGTGCCGCTCTTTGCACCGTTCGCGCGTCTTCTTCACACGCTCACCGCGGTGCATGAGCCTGACGAGCACCGGGACGCCGAGATGGCCGCCCGGTTACAGCCCTTTGCAGTAGCTGCACGTCGCGGAAGCGCGAAGGAGAGCCGTTCTCTCTCCAGCCGATGAGACGGGCGCGAAATCCCGTCTCACGCAAGCAGAAACTTCGGAGGCTGCATTCGGCGAGGAGCAGCCGCCTCGCGGCTGCGTCCTCCGCAGCCGCTTCAGCGGACGTCCTGTGTCAACCCCAAGGGCAATTTTTTTCGGGGTGGCGGCGGGAGGGCGGAGCAAGCCCGAGACCCGAGGCGCCGCCAGCTGGCGGCGCTTCTCGATCGGTGCGGGCCGAGAGCGCGGCGAACGGCAACCTGGGTTGTGTAAACGCGCAGCCTCCCTCAGCAAGGGCAAACCTGCTGTCGCCCTTGGAAGCGCTGCGTGTTATGTGGCGCTACCGGCTAGCGGAGCGCGTTCGGGCCCGTCAAGGGACGCCGCTACGCGGCTCGCTTCGCTCGGCCCTGGCGGGCCGCCTTTGACTGCCCGCCCCCGCTCCGCTGTTTCTGCGGTGAAGGTTGCGCTGCGCGCAGGCTGCCCTGATCAGAGCCAGCATCGAGGCTGGGCTCCAGGGCGTCGGGGCCATCCGCTGGGTAGCGGCGACATCGACACAGTCGCCCGATGGGCTCGGAATCGTGACCGTGATGTACTGCTGAGCGGCGCGGTGGCGAGCGAGCTCGTAAGGCGTGCCGTCTTGCCAACAGCGCCACACGACGCGGCTCCAGGCGCGTCCGAGCGTGCGGATCGCGCGCTGGTGATCGTGTCCTTTGGCGATCGCTCTGGCGTAGACCGCTTGCGCCCAGGGGTGCCAGTGGCGGGTGCTCTCAGCAAGTGTGCAGAACGCATCGCGCAGCCGCTTGTTGCATGCCCAGCGGAAGTGAGCGACCTTGTGCTTGCCGGACTCGACCGCGACGGGCGACTGGCGGGCGTCGCCTGAGAGCGACTCGCGGGTGGGGTAGCGCGCGGCAGTCGCCGAT
>JBKQKK010000092.1:0-4123 GCA_052147535.1 Solirubrobacteraceae bacterium
AGAGCTGCAGGAGCGCGTCGATCAGATCGCCCATCCGCACCGCTCCCGCACGTACCCGCTCCAGATCGTGACGGCCCTGCTCGTCCAGCTTCTCCGAATAATCCTCGAGCAGCGCCTGGCTGAACCCTTCCACGGCCCGCAGCGGCGCGCGCAGGTCATGCGAGACCGAGTACGCGAACGTCTCAAGCTCCTTGTTGGCGCGCTCGAGCTCCGCCGTGCGCGCGGCGACGCGTTGCTCAAGCTCGATGTTTAGCGTGCGGATCTGCTCCTCGGCCCGCCGGCGCTCGGTGATGTCCTCCACTTGGGCGAAGAGCACGGACGGTTGCCCGTCCGCGTTGCGCACCAGCGTCGCCGCATACAGCGCGTAGACGCTGGTGCCGTCGGTGCGGACGTAGCGCCGCTCCCCGTGGTCAGTTCCCGTTTCGATGATTCGCTGCCTGGCAGCCTCGCCGAGCGCCACTTGGTCGGGATGGACAAGGTTGGTAAAGCTCTGTTCTGCCAGCTCGGACGGGTCGTCATAGCCGAGCATCCGCGCCAGCGTGGCGTTGACCTCAACGAACCGGCCGTCCAGGCCGACGAGCGCCATCCCGATCGGCGAGTTCTCAAAGCCACCGCGGAACCGTTCCTCGCTGGCGCGCAACGCCGCCTCTGCCTGCTGGCGCTGGGTGATGTCTTGAACCTGCGTGTACAGGATCGACGGCCGGCCGGCCGCGTCGAGTACCGCGGTGGACCCCACCAGCCCGTGCACGACAGCCCCATCTCTGCGGATGTAGCGCTTCTCGGCCACGAAGGGCTTGCCTTCTTGGACCATCATGCGGATGCCCTCGCGAGTCGCGGCCAGATCGTCGGGGTGCGTGAAGCGCGCGACGTCCTGTCCCGCCAGCTGCGCAGGATCATCAAAGCCGAGCATCTCCGCAAACGCCGCGTTGACCTCAACGAGCCTGCCGTCCAGGCCGGTGAGCGCCATGCCGATGGGCGAATGGTCAAACCCACTGTGGAACAGTTGGTCACTCGTGCGGAGCGCTTGCTCGGCGCGCTTGCGTTCGCTGACATCGCTGATGTTGCCACCGACGCGTACGACGCGGCCATCCTCGATCAGAGGCTGGCCGATCGTGCGCACCCAGATCCGCTGCCCATCGACGCGGATCAGCCCGAGCTCGAGATCGTAGGGCTCGCCCTCGGCCACCAGGCGCTTGAAAGCTGCGTCAATGATCGTCGCGCTCTCGGGATCGTAGGCCGCGATCGCCTCTGTGACCACGGTCGGATCCGACGTTCGCTCGACGCCGTAGATGCGGTACACCTCGTCTGTCCAGGTCAGCTCGCCGGTGGCGACGTCGTACTCCCAGCCGCCCGTGTTGCTGATCCTCTCGGTGCGCTCAAGCACGCCAGAGATGCGTGCGAGCTGCTCCTCGGCCCGCTTGCGCTCGGTGATGTCGGAGTTCAGCTCGATGATCGCGATCGGCCGCCCATCCGCATCGCGCTGCAGCGCCTGACGGCTAGAGACGACGATCAGATCGCCGTCCTTGCGGGTGTGGCTCAGCTCCCCAACCCACCGTCCGTCTCGCGCCAGCGCGTCATCGACCGCCTCCCTGGACTGCGGAAAGACCGTCGCGAGCAGCTCATCCGTAACCCGTCCAAGCGCCTCCGCTGCGCTGTAGCCGTAGATGTCCTGCGCCTCGCGATTCCAGAACGTCACACGACTCTCGGCCGGATCACGCACGATCACAGCGTCATGGGCCAGATCAAGCAGCTCGGCGCGCAGCCGCAACTGCTCCCTCGCTCGCCGCTGCTCGGTAATGTCGCGGTGGATGGACGACGCGCCGATGACCTCCCCAGAGGTGCCGTAGATCGGCGACACGGTGATCGAAACGTCGATCACTGATCCGTCCTTGGCAAACCGTTGCGTGTCGTAGCGTGCGACGTCCTCGCCCCGCAGCACGCGATCGAGGATCGCGTGCTCCTCAGCGGCATGGTCGCCGGGCACCAGCACACTGACGAGCTGCCCGATGATCTCGCTCGCCGTGTACCCGTAGAGGCTCTCCGCCCCGCGGTTCCAGCTCGTGATCCTGCCCTCGCGGTCCTTGGACAGGATCGCGTCCGCCGAGGAATCGACCACGGTGGCCAGCCGGCGAAGCTCGACCACGTCAGCCTCGATCCGCGCAGCAGCGGCCGCGTCTGCGTCAGCGGACGTTCCGACAGGGGACGATTGACCAAGCGGCCCTCCTGTGACAGCCCGAGCCATTATCGCTTCCGTGCGTCGCGAGCCGAGCGGCTCTTCGAACCAGGCCGTCGATCCCGACTGGTCTCAGACTCAAAGCTGGTCGCAACCGGCCCACGCCGGTCTACTGCTGACCGAGAACTACTCATCACATCCTCAACATCGCTCAACGTCCCTCGCTCAAGAGGCCTGCCCCAATCCTCCACAGTCTCCGACCCGTGTCCCCCACCGTTCGTACGGAAACCCGTGCCTAAGCTAACCCTAACGCAGCAGCGATGCAGCGCTGCTGCGTTAGCGTTGCATTCCGCAGACTTGTGGTCGGAACTCCGCACTGCCCTGGCGACGACGCCACATGTCGCTGCCTGGCGGCCACGCTTCTCACCCCGCTCGCGCGAGGCCGGCATCGACCCCGAGCAGCTCAAGGCGCGGGTCGAACGCCTCAGGCGGCTTGTCAAGCCCGTCGAGCGGATACTCGCCGAACCGCTTGACCCGCTCGGTGATGTACGGCGCCATGCTTGCGAGGTCGTCGAGATCGACCTCATGGCCTTGGGCGATCAGCCCACGAACAGCGGTGCTCATGTCGAGCGCGATGTGGAAGATGACGCAGTTCGCCAGCAGTGTGTTGGACTTGATCATCTTCTCCTGCTCGGCGGGGTCGTTGCGCTCGATCCCCTCGGCACCGAACGCGAGCCAGCCGGAGAAGTTGTTGTAGGACTCGACCTTGTTGGTCGCGGCGTCGATCTGCGCGCGCAGCTCTGGCTCTGAGATCAGCCGCAGCAGTGTGATCGTGCAGACCGCGCGGCCGAGCTCCCGGAACGCCTTGTAGACGTTGTTGCGCCGCGACTCGGTCGAGAGCCGCCGCAGCAACAGGGCGGAGGAGAGGCGGCCTTCCCTGATCGAGATCGCGATCCGCATCAGGTCCCGCCAGTGCGTCTTGATCAGCGCCCAGTCGATCACGTTCTGGCCGGGCTCGCCGAACAGCGAGTCGATATGCGAATAGACCGTCTCGCGGTCGTGGCGGTAGAAAGAAGTCCGGTCCTTCCAGTTGCGGATTCTGGTCAACAGCTCGAACCCGAACAGGTGTGCGAGCGCATGCACGGGGAAGCTCTGCCCTTGCGTGTCGGCGTGGATCGTGTCCGGATCGGCGTCGGAGCGCTGCTTCAAGAGGCCTTCGATGATGTACACGGCCTCCCACACGCCGCACGGGATGAAGTGCGAGAACAGCGCGACGTAGTTGTCGGCGACGTGGTGGTAGGCGATCCCGCCGTAGCCGCCGTAGCGGATGTGCCGCTCCGCGAGCAGGTTGTCAAGCAGCGTGTCCCACTGCGTGCCGTCCGCGGCGACCGATCTGGCCTCACCCCAGGCCCTGGTGATGTCGAGCTTCAGATGCGCGTTGATCACATCCGCGGTCGCGCGATCGAGCTTCTCGGTCGTGAAGTGGCGGATGAAGGTCGCGCCCGCTCGTGCGCGGAGATCCCGCGCATGTGCCTCGCGGCCTGCGCCGGACCCATCAGCGACCCGTAGGTGAACGTCGTGACCGCGTAGCGAACCAGCGGGTTGCGGAGCTTCGGGTCAGACCCGGACGCCGGCCCGAAGTGCCGATGCCACCCGATCCAATACACGGTCCGCGCGAGCATCTCGAGCACCGTGCGCTCCGGCATCCGCTGCTTTACCCGCTCCTCCAGCACGATCGCGCTCTGGCCGCGGTCCTTGCCCCTGCGGCGCTTGAGCGTCGGGCGCCCGTCATCGTCGATCACCAGATCGGCGTTATCCGAATCGCCCGCGTCCACCGCGGCGGCCGTCGCGGCCAGCTGGGATCGCACGGAGTCGACGAACTCCACCGCGGTGGCGGGCAGGCCCGCCTCGGCGCAGAACTCGCCCAGCAGCGGCTCGCACTCCTCCCAG
>JBKQKK010000093.1:0-41389 GCA_052147535.1 Solirubrobacteraceae bacterium
CTCGTAACGCACACCGACGACCCGGCGCTGTGGATGACGCCGGTGAGCGGCGACGGGGTGCACCAGATCGCCGTCGGACCGATCCACGCGGGCGTGATCGAGTCCGGTCACTTCCGCTTCCACGTGATCGGCGAGCGGATCCTCGCGATGGATCCGCGGCTGTTCTACAAGCACCGCGGGTTGCAGCGCGCCGCCGAACGCCGCCACCCTGATCAAGCGCTCGCGTACGTCCAGCGCGCCTGCGCGGCGTGCGCGGTCGCCAACACGGTCGCCTACGCGCACGCGGTCGAGGACGCCCTCGGAATGCGCCCAGACCGCGAGCTGCGCAACGCACGGACCGTGCTGCTCGAGTTCGAGCGCGTCTACAACCACCTCCACGACATCAGCGCGATCTGCGCCGGCGTCGGCTTCGCAGCCGGAACGATGGCGTTCGCGGCGCTCAAGGACCGCGCCCAGCAGATCAACGCCCAGGCGTTCGGCCACCGCTTCCTGTTCGATACGATCGCGCTCGGCACCGGCGCGGTCGAGCTCGACGCCGCAAGCACCGACACACTCCGGAGCCAGCTCGGCGAGCTGCGGGCTGACATGCTTGCGGCGTGGCGCGAGCTCGAGTTCACCGGTTCGCTGCAGGCACGGCTGGGAGGCGTCGGCGTGCTCACGCGCGAGCACGCGCTGCGGCTCGGCGCCGTCGGACCCGCCGCGCGCGCCGCGGGTGTCCGCGAGGACCTGCGAAGCTCAAGCCCAGCGCTTGCCTACGAAGGCTTCGCACCGGCCGCGCCGACGGCGCCAACCGGCGACGTCGCAGCCCGCTTCGAGCTGCGGGCGGTCGAGCTCAAGGCCTCCTGTGACCTGCTCGAAGAACTGCTCGCCCAACCACTCGCGCGCGGATCGGCCGCCGCCTACGGCTCCCCGGGGCTGCTCGGCGTCGGGCGTGTCGAAAGCCCCCGCGGCGCGACCGCCTGCGCCGTCGAGCTCGAAGACAGCCTCCTCGCCCGGGCGCACCTGCGCACAGGCTCATACGCGAACTGGCCAGCCCTCGCCCACGCCACCACAGGCAACCTGATCCCCGACTTCCCCCTGATCAACAAGAGCTTCGAGCTCTGCTACGCCTGCGTGGACCGCTGATGTTCATCCTCCTACGACAACTCGCGACGATCCGCCGTCAGACGCACCTACCCCCTGGAAGCTCCCGCTGGCTCGCGATCCGTCACGTCGACGCCGGCTCCTGCAACGGCTGCGAGCACGAGCTCGGCGCCGTCAGCAACCCCTTCCACGACCTCCAGCGCCACGGGCTCGACATCGTCGCCTCCCCCCGCCACGCCGACATCCTGCTCGTCACAGGACCCATAACCACACGCATGGCCGGCCCCCTGCGGACCGCCTATAGCGCTATGCCCGAGCCCCGGCTCGTCGCCGCACTCGGCGACTGCGCGCTCGGCTGCAACATACTCGGCCAAGCCGAAGAACTCGTCGGCCCGCTCGAAAACGTGCTCCGCGTCGACATCCGCATCCCCGGCTGCCCACCCACACCGGACGCAATCGCCGAGCACCTCCTAGCCGCGATCGAGCAAAGCACCCGACCAGACCCGCCTCGGCAAACACAGCGATAAACGCCTTTTGGCACCTCCAACGTCGCGGGGAGTGGCCAGCAGAGCGAGACGGTCGCGCTCGACCTGGAGATCGGGGCGAACGCCAGGCCCGGCACCTACAAGGTCAAGGTGAGCTGGAAAGTCGGCGTCAAGACGCTCAGCTACACCGATGTGATCAAGGTGGTGTAGAACGGACGGACGCAGATAGGTGGTTGAGCGCGGACCCGGGGTCAGTCCGGCCGGGCCCGCGCGACGCCCTTTTGACCGATGGTGTCGATCACGACCATGAGCAGTGGGCGAGCGCGCCACGGGTTGACCGTGGCGCTCTTGCTCGTGGTGTTGGTGGCGGGGCTGACGGGGGCGCTGGCGTCGGCGGCGCAAGCTGCGGGGAACGCGTCGTCGGCGGCGGGGTTTTTGGAGAAGGCGCAGAACTCCGATGGCGGGTTCGGGGCGCAGCAGGGCGAGAAGTCCGATCCGACCGCGAGCCTGTAGGCGGCTGTCGCGCTGCTGGCGGCGGGGAAGAACCCGAACGACGAGTGGATCAAGAACGGCCAGGGCCTGCAGCAGTACTTGATCGCGAATACCTCGTCCTACGTCTCGCTTGAGGATCAGGGGCTGTTGGCGATGGTGCAGGCGGGGGCGGAGTTGCCGGCGGGGGATCTCGGAGACCCGGCGGCGAAGCTTCAGACCGAGTTGACGGCGGCGGCGGCGAAGGCCGATCCGGCGGCGGCGGCGTTCGGGGTGTTCGGGCTGTGGACGAGCGGCACGACCACGGCGAAGGCGTTGGCGACGAGCACGGCGCAGGCGCTGCTCGGCGATGTGCTGCCCGACGGTGGCTGGGGATCGGGTGGCCTGTCCGACAGCGAGTCCACGGCGCTGGTGCTGCAGGCGCTGGCGGTGACAGGCGTCGCGAATGCGCAGACACCGGCGGTGGTGGGCGGGATCTCCTACCTGCACAAGGCGCAGGGCAACGACGGGTCGATCGCGGCGTCTGACCGCACCGACCTGGCGCTCGAGTCGGGGTCGGTGACGGCGACGGCGTTCACCGCGCAGGCCTTGGAGGCGCTGGGGGAGCGGTCGTTTACGACCTCGGCGGGCAAGACGGTGCTGGTCGGGTTTGACGCAGTACCAGCAGGAGTCCTCGGGTGGGCTGTGCGATGACTGCGCGTACTACAGCCAGATCATGCCTTCAGTCACCCAGACGGCGCAGGCGTTTGCGGCATTTGACGGGATCGTCTTCCCGCCGACGCCGGTGGCGGCGGTCACGAGCGGGCCGCCGAAGCCCTCGAAGACGACGACCACGAAGACGACGGCGACCACGACGACGCCGAAGCCGGCGGCCAAGCAGGTGTCGAGCGAGACCGCGACGCAGGGAGTCAGCGGCACGCAGTCCGCGACCACCGCGGATCAGGGCGCGTTCCAGGGGGCGACCGCCGCGACCGCGACGACCACGACGACGACGAAGCCGGCCGCCAAGCCAAAGCCGAAGCCGGCCGCCAAGCCGAAGGCAAAGGGGGCGGGTACGGGTGCGGTCCGGGCGGCGGTCAGCGGCACGCTCGTTGAGGCGAAGCAGGCGCCAAAGCTCGTGACCGTCGCCGGACAGAAGCCAGGCGGGCTGACCGCGCAGGACGAGGCGGCGCTGGTGCTCGGGGGGCTGCTAGCCGGCGCTCGCGCTGGCTGGCTCTTACCCGCTGGTCACGAGGTCAAGTATGGGACTTCGGCGAAATGCGGTGTCGAGCGGCTCGGGCTGGTGCCGGTCCTCCGCATCCCGAACGCGCCGCGCTTACCGCCACGTGGATAGGGCCACCGGCATGATCACTAGCCATGCGGCCGATGCTCACCGGACCGCCGTCGCCAAATATTCCACTTCTATGAGCGCCGACGTGATCATCTCCTACGACGGAACCCCGAACGACGACGATGCCCTCGCGCTGGGCAGGATGCTGGCGCGCGCCGGCGCCACGCTGGCGCTCGCCTATGTGCGGCATTCCCGCGAGTTCGACCCGCGCCGCGAGGCGTTGGCCCAGCACGACGCCGACAAGCGGCTCGAGCACGGCGCAGCCTTGCTGGATGACCCCGACATCCCCCGCCACGTGACCGTCGGCGCCTCCACCGGAACGAGCTTGGGGCAGCTGGCCGCCAGCGAGGGCGCGTCGCTGATCGTGTTCGGCTCGGACTACCGTACGCCACCGGGTCACGCCGACCCCGGCGCTTCGGCCCAGCACCTGCTCGAAGGCGGGGCCGTGGCGGTCGCAATCGCGGCTGCGGGCCTGCGGACCAACCACGATGGCGCGATCAAATCGATCGCCGTTCCGATCGCCGGCCCGCAGAACGACGTGGCTCGGGAGACCGCCCGCGCGCTTGCGGCGAAGCTCGGGGCAACGCTCGCGGAGTCACGTGTCGACCCGGTGGACATGATCGTCGTTGGCTCCCAGCCGGACGCACCCGCCGGTCGCATCGTGCTCGGCGGTGACGTTCGCTCTGAGCTCAACGGCGCCCGCAGTTCGGTGATCGTTCTGCCTGCGGGCGTGCCGCTGCTCCTCTAATAGGGAAGACCGCTGCTCCAACAGCCTTGCCAGTGTGCCCTGTCGGCTTCGTGGCCGCTAGATTTCAGCCGGGATGTCACTGGAGCCCGGGATCGAGGGTCAGCGCGAGTTTGAGGTCGACGGACGACTGCTGACCGACGTCGGGGGAACGCTCGGCTTCTCGGTGCTGTCGACGCCTGGGATGATCGCGATGATGGAACGGACGGCGGCGATGCTCGTGTTCCCGCACCTCCCGGAGGGCAAAGCGACGGTGGGGTTCGAAGTGTGCGTCAAGCACGTCGCCTCGGCGCCGGCGGGTTCACGCTGCACGGCGCGGGCGAAGCTGGTCGAGGTGCTCGACGGGCGCAAGCTCCGCTTCAACATCGAGGTCGTCGCGGACGATTGCCGCACGATCGGCGTGGGCACGCACGAGCGCCGGGTTGTGAACGCCGCAGGGTAGCCGCGACTGCCAACCGCGGTGGCGGGGAGCGATAGCGTTCAGCGCCGATGGTCCCGGAGCGGACGAAGACTGGCAACGAAAGCTCCCGCAAGCGGCGAGCCCCAGACGACCGAGGCTACGGGCGGTCTGTCGGCGGGCGTCGCGCGTCGGCTGCGGAGGCGATCACGGCGCGGACCGCGTGGTCGCTAGCGCGCGAGCACTGGATGCTGCTGGCGCTCTTGCTGGTCGGGGGGTGCGTGCGCGTGCTCGCGATGGTCTCCTATCCCCCGGCGCTGTTCTTCGGCGACTCGTGGGGGTACGTCGTCACCGCATTCTCGGGTCACACGCTCGGGATCGTGCCCGTCGCTCTATCGAACGACCGGCCGAGCGGCTATCCGGTGCTGCTCTGGTTGCTGAGCTCCCCCGGGCGCGATCTTGTGTCCCTGATTGCGGTGCAGCACTTCGCGGGGTTGCTGACCGGCTCGCTCGTGTACATCGCGCTGACGCGAGCAGGGGCGGCCCGCGTGGCCGGCGCCTGCGCGGCGGCGCTGGTGCTGCTCGACGGGTATGCGATCACGCTGGAGCAGTACGTGATGGCCGACGCGTTCTTCGCCTTGACCGTGCTGCTCGCCGGCTTGGCTCTCGCCTGGCCCGCATTGAGCTCACGTTCGGCGCCTGAGCCTAGGATCGCTGCGGGGCGGGCGGCGGCGGCGGGACTCCTGCTCGCCGTGGCTGTGCTGCAGCGCTTGGAGGGGATGTTCGTGATCCCTGTGTTCGTCGGCTACCTGCTGTGGATGCGCGTCGGTTGGCGTGTGCTGGCGGCGTACGCGGTTGCCGTCCTGCTGCCGCTGTTGGCCTACGCCAACGGCGAGTACGCCAAATTCGGCACCTTCGGGCTCACTCAGGAGTCTGGCTGGACCTTGTACGGGCGGGTTGCGGGCTTTGCCGACTGCGCCGGCGCAGGTGTCGCGCCGGTCGCTAAGCGGCTGTGCGAGACCGCTGCTCAGCGCGCGAGCCACCCGGACGCCTCGACCTGGTACATCTTCGATGCGTCCTCGCCTGCCGTGCGCATGTTCGGTGGTCAAAGCCGCAGCGTGGCGACACAGAGGTTCTCCGACGGCGTCCTGCGCGCGTTCGCGATCCGGATCGTGCTACACCAACCGCTCGACTACCTGGCGGCCGTCGGCGGCGATTTCCTGCGCTTCTTCACGCCCGGGGCGACGGCGTTTGACGACTCGACCAGCGCCACCGCGCTTCCCGTCACCGCCGGTGCCGAGTACATCGACCAGTACGTGCGGAGCCGCTTCCTGCCGAGTCTGCGGCCTCGGGTGCGGCAGCCCGCGGCCTTCGTCCGCGGCTACCGAGCCACGATCCATCTACCACGTCCGCTGCTCGCACTGCTGGCGCTCGCCTCGCTGCTCGCGACGGCGCTGCGCGCGCCGGCGCGTAAGGAGGTGCTTCTGCTCTCCGGCAGCGGGCTTGCGTTGCTCTTGGGTACCGCCGCAACCGCGGGCTTCGGCTTACGCTACCTGCTCTGCGCGGTGCCGCTGCTGGCGATTGGTGGCACGCTCGCGCTGCGCGACACGTGGGCGTACGCGCGCCGCCGTACGCGGCCGCAGGCCGGCGGCGCCAGACACGCCCAGTCGCTCGTCAAATTCCCGCACTAATTTCGCCGCGGCCCTAGCCGCGGCCCTAAGCTGCCTGCTGATGAGTAGCGAGCAGAGGTGCGCTCGAGAGTCCCAGCCGCTAGTCCGCGACGTGCTGCTGCGTGATGGGTCGACGTTGCGCTTGCAGGCGCCGATACCGGCGGACTTCGGTGAGATCAAGGCGTTCTATGACGGCCTTTCGCCCGAGAGCCGGTATTTCCGCTTCCACGGCTATGGACGCACGGACATCGTCGCGCATGCGGAGGCGGAGGCGACCGGGGTAGATCGTCTGGCGCTGATCGGCCGCCACGAAGGCCGGGTCGTGTCTGTGGCCAGCTGGGACGGGCTGCGCGAGAAGGGGGTCGCTGAGGTTGCGTTTGCGGTCGCCAACAAGTTCCAGCGGCGCGGCATTGGGATGCGGATGCTCGAGCAGTTAGCGGTGATCGCGGCGGATCGCGGGATCCACCGCTTCCCGACTGCGAATCCAGCACCACAGCCCCACCCAGCGCGTCAAGACCTGGTGACCTGGCGCTCCCGCTCGCCTGTGTCGAGCGCGCGCTTGACGAACGGCGCCCAGAACGAGGGGCCCGTAGACAGCTAGGTGGGAGAGGCGCGGAGCGCTACGACGTACTCCGGGTTGACGCCGATGCGCTCGCCGGTCTCGGCGTCGGTCATCCAGGCGAGCTCCATGATCGAGCCGCGGGCGGCCGCGAGGATCATCGCCTCGATCAGCGTCGCGTCGCCCTCGACGAGGAACCGGGCGCCACCCACGACGGTCACCTCGGTGCTGGCGGTCACCGCTCAGTCTCGAACTCGAGGACCGAGTAGGCGTGGTTGCCGAGCACCTCGAAGCCGGGGTCCGGTGCCCCTGCGTTGTGCTGGTGCCAGACCACGAACGGCTGGTGGATGCCCATATCGAAGATCGCGATCACGGTGTCGCCGGAGATCGGGTCGGGGGTGCCGACTCTGGTGGTGCAGTCGAGCCGGCCGCGGCGGGTGCATAACTCGAGGATCCGGGAGGTGCGAGGGGCGCGTCCCATCTCGCGCTCGAGGTGGCGGCGCATCTGGCTGTAGGTGTCCTCGGTCGCCCAGGCGAAACCTGTGTTGCCGGGAATGAAGAATTTGGTCAAGGTGCCTGCGGTCCGGGCCGACTTGTGCGCCGTGGCGGCCGCGGTGGAGCGGGCGGATACAGGCGGCGCTCCGCTTCGGTCATCTGGCGGATCACCAGCGAGCCGCGCTCGATCTGCTCACGGACGCCTGCGAGCTTGGCTTCGCGTTTCTCAGCCGCTCTTTCCCATGAGGTTTTCAACTGCACACCGGTGAACCACCGTAGCATCCGCACGAAGCGCCGACGAGCGACTGTCGCGGATTGCGGCTCAGTCCGCGTCAAGGATCTCGATTCCCAGCGCGCCGGCCAAATCGCCGGCCAGCGCGACCACGTCGCTCCACTCCATGGCGGCTCCTCGCAGGTCCTGCAAGCCCTGCAGCCCGGCGAGGTGGCTGCGGCGGAACTCGCAGCGCTTTAGTCGCGCCCCGCGGAAGTCAGCGCGGCTTAGATCGCAGCTGTAAAAGTGGACAGCCTCGAGTTGCGCGTCGAGAAAGTCCGTCTGAATCAGCAGGCAGTCGGCGAACGTCACGCGGGTTACTTGGCAACAGGCAAACGACGCCAGGTCGACCCGGCAGCCCGTGATGGTGACGTCGCGAAGCGTGGCTTCGGTGAGCGCGAGTCCGGTCAGGCGGCTGGTCTCGATGCTGACGCGGATCAGGCTCGCGGCGCGGGCCTGGACGTTGGCGATGTTGCACGACGTGAGCTCGCAGTCGGTGAAGCTGAGTTGGTCCAGCCGGCCGCCGGACAGAGCAACGTCGGCCAGCCTGACGCTGTCAAAGCCAACGCCGCTGGCACGCTGGTCACGGAGGTCGGCGCCGACCAATTCGATCTCGCCGTAGCGGTCGTCGTGCGACAGCGCGCCGATCTGGCCGGGCTGCAGCGCTGGCGGGATGAGCGGCTTCTGGACAGGATCGGTGGCGCGGGGCATCGCAACAAGCACACAATGTAGAGGCGGGGGTGATTGGCGGCGCAGAGGAGTCAGCGCGCGCGAGCGGCGTCGGCCTGCGGAGGCTCGGGAGTGCTCGCTCGCGCTCGGTGCAGGCGCCCCTGTGCGCCTTCGAGGCTCCGCTCGAGATCCTGCAGTCGGGCGCTTGTACCGATCCCCTGGCGGTAGAGCTTGGCGCGCAGTAGCGCCACTCGGTCTCGGTAGTAATCGACCTCGGCCTCGAGCTCGGCTGTGCGGTCCTCGGGGCTCATATGTCGAGGGTCAAGGTGCCTGCGGTCCGGGGCGACCTGTGCGGCGCGGTGGCCGCGGCGGAGCGGGCGGATACAGGCGGCGTTCCTCTTCGGTCATCTGGCGGATCACCAGCGAGCCGCTCTCGACCTGCTCACGGACCGCTTCGAGCTTGGCTTCGCGTTGCTCCGCCGCTCTTTCCCACGAGGTCTTCAACTGCTCACCCACCTGCTCGCTTTGACGCCAGGCGAAACGCCCGTCATATACCTACTCATTGGACCGTAGCACCCCCACCAAGCCCCCACCAGCGCAAAAGTGCGGCGCATTTCGCGAGCGCAGCATCTAGCATCAGCTGGCGAAATTCTCCGGAGGGCTTCGGCGCCCGCTACACTCTTGCAATGGTCGGGCATCCGCTCGACGCAAAGCAGTGCCCCGCGTCTCCGCAGCCGTTGCCTGGCAGCGTTCTTCGAGTTTCGCAGTGCACAGATTCGGAGGAAAGCCAGTATGGCTACCGGAACAGTCAAGTGGTTCAGCGACATCAAGGGCTTTGGGTTCATCACACCCGATGATCCCGGCAAGGACTTGTTCGTCCATCACAGCGCGATCCAGGGCAACGGCTACAAGTCGCTGGCCGAGGGCGCAAAGGTGAGTTACGACGCCGAGCAGGGCGCCAAGGGTCCTGCTGCCGCCAACGTCTCGGCTCTCTGAGCCAGATCAGCCGGCGGCGGGGGACACTGTCCTCCGCCGCCCGCTTCCCAAACGCGCCGGTCGGCTACGCCGCTCGCCACGCTCGGATTCCACGACTAAGGACGGACTAGCATGGCCTCACGCGGCAAGAAGAAGACCACCATGGCGAAGCTCACGCGCGAGAGCAAGCTTCGCGAACGCCGTCTGGAGAAGCAGATAAAGAAGGACGACAGGAAGCAGGCTTCCGCGGATCGACGCGACGAGCCTGACGACGTGCCCACCGAGGCGAGCTAGGAGCAGCCGGTTGATGCGATCGGCTGCCTGGTCGATCGCATCCTAAGCGCGCATGGACTCGAAGCCTCTGTATGTAGGCCTGTGTATGTAGCCTACATCCACAGGTTGTACAGTTCTTTGATCCATGCCGCACACGGAGCCCGCGAACCCCTTCCGCTTCTCTACCCCGCTCGAGCGTTCTGATGACCTCGTCGGTCGCGACGGCGAGCTGGCGGCGCTCGAGCGGCTCGGGCGCTCCGGAACGTACACGATGCTGGAGGCACCCAGACGCTATGGCAAGACGAGCCTGCTAAAGGCGGCAGCCTGGCGCTGGCGCGAGCAGAGCCAGGCGCTGGCACTGTGGGTCGACTTCTCTGCCGTACTGACGATCGACGAGGCCGCGCGCCGGATCGAGGATGCCTACGAGGACGCTCGTGCGCACGGCAAGCTCAGCGATCTGCTGCGCGAGTTGGTGGCGAGCGTGCACCTGCGGCTCGCGCCGCTCGAGCTCGCACCACCGCGCGGCGGCTCGCCCGATCTCGATCACGCCGCGGCGCTGCATCGGCTGCTCGAGATTCCGATGGAGGTGGCACATCGCACCGGCCACCGCGCGCTGGTCACCTTCGACGAGTTCCAGGACGTCCTCAACGTCCCCGGTCTCGACGGCCTGTTGCGCTCACACATCCAGCACCACGCCGAGCACGTCACTTACGTGTTTGCCGGGTCGGAGCCATCGATGCTCACGTCGCTGTTCGTCGACCGCGCCCGCCCGCTGTACGGGCAGGCGAAGCCGCTGCAGCTCCCGCCGATCGCTCCCGAGCTGCTGGCCGATTCGATCGCGCGCCGGTTTGCTGACAGCGACCGCACAGCCGGGGAGGGTGGCCAGGCGGTCGCCAGCCTCGGCGGCGGGCATCCCCAGCGCACGATGCTGCTCGCGTGGCAACTCTGGGAGCTGACCCCGCGTGGCGAGGTCGCCACGCTCGAGCTCGCGCACCAGGCGCTCGCCGGGGTGATCGCCGACCGCCGTCCCGAGCTTGACGCGACGTGGCGCTCGCTGAGCACGGTTGAGCAACGGGTTGCGGTCGCCGTCGCGCACGGGCTCGCGCCGAGCGGCTCGCGCGCGCAGCGCGCGACCGGGATCCGCAACCGCTCTGCCGCCGGTCAGGCCGCCAACTCGCTAGTTGCCGTCGGCCAGTTCCGGCGAAACCCCGATGGGCACGTGCAGCTTGTCGACCCGTTGTTCGCAAGCTACCTGCGAAACCGCCATCCGCTCCCCGCCAACCTGTGGGCGTGAGCTGACGGGGACGAGGCAAGCTTGCGCGCGGTCGGGTAGGTTTCCATTTCGTGACGACGCAAGCCGTACCCGCACGCCGACTCGGACAGACCGTCCGACGCGATCGCTGGTGGGTCGCGCCGCTGCTCACGGGCATCGGCTTGACCGCTTTCGGCGTCTACTCGATCGTGGTCGGCGTGATGGGCGACGATTATCTGTACACCCACGGCGGCGCGCGCTACCTCTCGCCTTTCTACTCGCCGGACCTCAAGAGCTTCGGGCTCCACATCTCATTCACCTACGCGTTCTTCGTGATGTGGGTCCCGCTCGGGTTCCGGCTGACTTGCTACTACTACCGCAAGGCGTACTACCGCGCGTTCTTCCTCGCCCCCCCCGGGTGCGCGGTCGCGGGCCTGCAGCGGCAGCGCTACAAAGGCGAGACCAAGTTCCCGTTCGTCCTGATGAACTTGCACCGCTTCTTCATGTACCTGGTGACAATCGTGCTCGGCTTCCTCTGGTTCGACACGGTGCGCGCCTTCCTGTTCAAGGGCGCGAACGGCTCGCTGCACTTCGGCGTCGGCCTCGGGTCGCTGATCATGCTCGTCAACGTCCTGCTGCTGACGGCGTTCTCGTTCGGCTGCAACTCGGTGCGCCACCTGATCGGCGGCAAGCTCAACTGCTTCACGTGCTCGCCGGCCGCGCGCACGCGCCACAAGCTGTGGCGCTGGGTGACGATCTTCAACGGCCATCACATGCAGATGGCGTGGATCAGCCTCGGGACCGTGATGCTCACCGACCTGTACATCCGGTTGATGTGCGCGGGCGTGTTCACCGACCCGAAGATCTTCTGAGATGCCGGACGTGGAGCGTCATGACTACGACGTCCTGGTAATCGGCGCAGGTGGAGCCGGCATGCGCGCGGCGATCGCCGCCGCGCAAGCCGGCGCCCGGACCGCGCTGATCTGCCGCTCGCTGCTCGGCAAGGCGCACACGGTGATGGCCGAGGGGGGAGTCGCGGCGTCGTTCGGCAACGTCGATGCCGACGACAACTGGCGCGTGCACTTCCAGGACACGATGTTCGGCGCCAAGTGGGTCAACAACTGGCACATGGCCGAGCTGCACGCGAAGGAGGCGACCGATCGTGTACGCGAGCTCGAGCAGTGGGGCGCAGTGTTCGATCGCACGCCGGATCGCAAGATGTCGCAGCGGTCGTTCGGCGGCCACAGCTTCAAGCGGCTGGTCCACATCGGTGACCGGACCGGGCTCGAGCTGATCCGCACCCTCCAGGACAAGGCGGTTCACACCGACGGCATCGACGTGTTCATGGAATGCACGATCACACGGCTGATCAAGGACGGCGATCGCGTCTGCGGCGCGTTCGGCTACCGGCGGGCGAGCGGTGAGTTCTTCGCGTTCGCAGCGCCGGCGGTCGTGCTCGCGACGGGCGGGGCGGGACGCTGCTGGCAGATCACGTCGAACTCCTGGGAGGGGATGGGCGACGGGCAGGCGCTCGCCTACGAGGCGGGCGCGGACCTCCTCGACATGGAGTTCATCCAGTTCCACCCGACCGGGATGGTCTGGCCGATCGGCGTACGCGGCCTGCTCGTGACCGAAGCGGTGCGCGGCGAGGGCGGCATCCTGCGCAACTCCGAGGGCGAGCGCTTCATGGAGCGCTACGACCCCAAGCGCATGGAGCTCTCCACCCGCGACGTCGTCGCCCGCTCGATCTACACCGAAGTCAAAGAGGGCCGCGGCACGCCCCACGGCGGCGTGTTCCTCGATGTCACGCACCTCCCCGGCGATTTCATCAAGAAGAAGCTGCCGAGCATGTACGACCAGTTCTATGAGCTGGCCGGGGTGGACATCACGCGCGCGCCGATGGAGGTTGGACCGACCTGCCATTACATGATGGGCGGCGTCCGCGTCGACCCCGAGACGGGCGCGAGCATCGTGCCCGGGCTGTTCGCGACGGGCGAGTGCTCGGGCGGGATGAATGGCGCCAACCGGCTCGGAGGCAACTCGTTGTCGGACCTGCTCGTGTTCGGCAAGCGCGCCGGTGATGGTGCCGCGATCGCCGCCGGCAAGGCGCCGGCACCTCAACTCGACGCCGACGCGCTCGATCAGGCCGCCGCCGAGATGACGGCTTATCTGGTGCCCGGTGGCGAGGATCCGTTTGCGCTGCGCTCCGACCTGCAGGTCAAGATGCAGGCGGACGTCGGCATCTTCCGCGAGGAGTCCGGCTTGAGGTCGGCGCTGCAGGCGCTCGACGAGTTCGACGAACGCGTCCGCAAGGTGCGCTCCCCGAAGCCCACGACGGTCTACAACCCTGGCTGGCATCTGTGCCGCGACCTGCGCAACATGATGATCATCGCCCGCGCCGCCGCCACGGCGGCGCTGCAGCGCGAGGAGAGCCGCGGTGCTCACAGCCGGCTCGACTTCCCGGCTTACGCTGAGTACTGGGAAGAGCACAACGTGATCTTGCGCGACGTCGGCGGGGAGATGCAGTTCGAGCACCGCCCCGTCCAGAAGTCGGCGGAGCTGCTCGAGCTCGTGCAGCAGCGCCAGGAGGCCGAGCGCGCATCATGATTCAATCCAACGGACACCTCCCGAGGAGCGTCGGCCAACGATGAGCAAGCGCAAGCTGGAGATCTGGCGGGGCGACCCGACCGGTGGCGAGTTCGTCCCCTACGAAGTCGATACCGAAGAGGGCATGGTCGTGCTCGACGCGGTGCTCGAGATTCAGGCCACGCAGGCGCCCGATCTGGCTGTGCGCTGGAACTGCAAGGCGGCCAAGTGCGGATCGTGCTCGGCCGAGATCAACGGCAAGCCGCGATTGATGTGCAAGACGCCGATCCACCACCTGCCCGAAGACGAGTCGATCGTCGTGCAACCGATGCAGTCGTTCCCGCTGATCCGCGATCTGGTCACCGACGTCTCCTGGAACTACGGTGTCAACAAGCGGATTCCAGCGTTCACGCCGAAGCCAGATACCGACTGGCTCCTCGGGGCCGAGGACGTTGAGCGTCCGGCCGAGTTCCGCAAGTGCATCGAGTGCTTCCTCTGCCAGGACGTCTGCCATATCCTGCGCGAGCACCGGATGCACGACCAGTACTTCGGACCGCGCTTCCTGGTGCGGCTCGCCAGCCTCGAGATGCATTCGTTGGACGACGTCGACCGGCTCGAGCTCGCTGCGCAGGAGGGCGGTCTGGGCTTGTGCAACATCACCAAGTGCTGCACCGAAGTCTGCCCCGAGGGGATCCACATCACCGACAACGCGATCATCCCCTTGAAGGAGCGCTACGTCGACCGCCGCTATGACCCGTTCTTCAAGCTGTTCGGAGGCGGCGGCTCCAAGCGCAAGCCCGCGTAGCGGCAACTGGCGCGCCGCGCCGGCGGGGAGCCGTGTAACGATCATGTCCAGCTCGACAAGCGCGGCGGCGCCCGGCGCCTCGGACTGCCCGCCGCCAAGCGCGGCGGCGATCGGACACGCGGCGCCGGCGGTTGCCGTATTCGGACCGGATCCGGTGCTCAGCGTCACGATCGAGGCACGCGGCGAGCGCGATGACGTGCACGTGCATGCGGCCGGCCAGGGCGTCTGGCTGGCGCGGATGGCCGCCGAGCTCGGGGCGTGGCCGATCCTCTGCTGCCTGGCCGGTGGCGAGACCGGGCTGGTTCTGCAGCGGCTGCTCGAACAGCTGCCCGGAGAGTGCCGGATCGTCTCGAGCGGAGGTTCGAGCGGCAGCTACGTCGTCGATCATCGCGAAGGCGAGCGGCGGGTCCTCGCCAGCGCGATGCGGCCGCCTCCCCAGCGCCACGAGCTCGACGACCTTGCCTGCGCAACTTACGCCGCGGCGATCCACAGCAGGGCGCTCGTGATCTGCAACCCGTTTCCACCCGAGGGCTTACCGAGGGAGGTGTACGAGACGATCGCCGCCGACGTGCACGCGGCCGGCGTGTCGATCCTCGTCGACCTGTCGAGCCCGCGGCTCGACTGGATGCTGCCGTTCGCCCCGGATCTGGTGAAGCTCAACGATTGGGAGCTGGCCGGGTATGTGCAGGGCCCGGTCGATGGCCCGCGCCTGCTTACCGCGGCCCGGCGTGTCTGCGAAGCCGGCGCGCGCGTGGTCGTGGTGACGCGTGCGGGCGAGCCGATCATCGTCGTGCCTGGTGACGGCGACCCGCTCGAGCTAGTGCCGCCGGCGCTTCCTCACGGTCACCCCGAGGGCTGCGGCGACACGATGATGGGCGCGATCGCCGCCGCCTGGGCCCGGGGCCTGGGCCTGCGTGAGGCGCTGATCCTCGGCGCCGCCGCGGGATCCGCCAACTTCCTGCGCCACGGCCTGGGCACCGGCAAGCGTGCCGTCGTCGAGGAGCTGGCACGGAGCATAACCGTGCGCCCGCTCAGCGCTTGACCGGATCGCCGCTGAGGCGGGCGTGCCGTGGCCCAGCCAGCAGTACTCAGCCCCGGGCCGGCGCGAACGGCGCCACGAGCTCCCGGCCGGCGACGATCGCCTGCGGCGCGATTCGGGCGATCCACTCCAGATGCGCCGTGGCCGGCTGCACCGTCCCGAGTGCCTGCAGGGCGGCCGCAAGCGCCACCGGGCGACCCCCGTGCGAGGAATGCGCATCGCTCCCGAGCACGTGCACCACGCCGGCGCGGGCGAGGTCGAGCATCCCGCTGGCGATCGCGGGATCGAGAAAGAACGCCGCCGTCGCCTGCACGAGCGCGCCGCCAGCGAGCAGCCGCGCGAGGCGCGGGACGAGATCCGGACCGAGGTGGCGCTCCGGGTGCGCGATCAACGCGCGATAGCCGCGATCCTGCAGCGCACCGACCGCCTGCTCGTAGCGTTGATCGATCGGTCCCGACGCCGGCTCCAGCAGGATCCAGCGCCCGCCGCCACCGAGCGACACGGCGGCCAGCTCGTCGTCGTCGAGGCCGTCGAGCGCAGTGGCCGCCACTTCGCCGCCCGGCAAGGCACGGACGCGGCAGCCGGCGGCGCGCAGCGCAGCCGTGACCTCCGCCAACCGCTCCGGCAGCTCATGAATGCGGACGTCGTGGTCGTGGCGGATGTGCGGTGTTGCGCAGATTGCTTCGATCCCGTCGGCGTCCGCCTGCTGCGCCATCGCCGTCGTGTCGCCGATGTCCCGCGCTCCGTCGTCGACTCCCGGCAGCAGGTGGCAGTGCAGGTCGACCGCTGCGAGCATCAGCGGACCTCCGCGCCGCGGCCAGCCAGCGCCGCCTCGGGCTCAGCGGTGAACTGCGCCCGGTAGAGGGCTGCGTAGGCGCCGCCGTCGGCAAGCAGCGACGCATGCGTGCCGGTCTCGACGATGCGGCCGCTCGCCATCATCAGGATCAGGTCGGCATCGCGGATCGTGGAGAGCCGGTGCGCGATCACGAACGACGTGCGGTCGTCGCGCAGCGACCGCATTGCCTGCTGCAGCAGCAGCTCGGTCCGGGTGTCAACCGAAGAGGTCGCTTCGTCGAGGATCAGCAGCGCGGGCTCAGAGACGAACGCGCGCGCGATCGTGATCAGCTGGCGCTGCCCGACGCTGACGTTCGAGCCCTCCTCGTCGATCACGGTGTCGTAGCCGTCTGGCAGCGTGTGCACGAAGCGATCCACGAAGGTCGCCTGCGCGGCGGCGATCATCTCCGCTTCAGAGGCATCGGGACGGCCGTAGGTGATGTTCTCGCGGATGCTGCCCGTGAACAGCCAGGCGTCCTGCAGCACCATGCCGATCGGCTCGCGCAGGTCGGAGCGACGCATCTGCGCGGTGTCCACGCCGTCGAGCGTGATCCGTCCGTCGCGCAGCTCGTAAAAGCGCATCAGCAGGTTCACGAGCGTCGTCTTGCCCGCGCCCGTGGGTCCGACGATCGCGACCGTCTGTCCCGGGTGCACGACCAGCGAGAGGTCCTCGATCAGTGGCTCGTCCTCCTCGTAGCGGAAGCTCACGTGCTCGAAATCGACCTCGCCCCGCTCGGTTGCCGGTTGCGCCGGCGAGGCGGGGTCGGCGCTCTGCTCCTCCGCGTCAAGCAGCTCGAACACCCGCTCGGCGGAGGCGACCCCCGACTGCATCAGGTTGACCATCGAGGCGACCTGCGTGAGCGGCTGCGTGAATTGCCGCGAGTACTGGATGAACGCCTGCACATCGCCGAGCGACATCGTTCCGCTGGCCACACGCAGTCCGCCGACGACCGCCACCACGACGTAATTCAGGTTGCCGAAGAACATCATCAGGGGCATGATCAGCCCCGACACGAACTGGGCGCCGAACGATGACTCATACAGGCTCTCGTTTTGCTCCTGGAAGGTCCGCGCGTCGTTCTGCGTGCGACCGAAGACCTTGACCAGCTCGTGCCCGGTGAAGGTCTCCTCGATGTGCGCGTTGAGCTGGCCGGTACTGCGCCACTGCTGGATGAACAGGCGCTGCGAGCGCTTCATGATCGTCGCCGCCACGAGCAGGCTGAGCGGCACCGTGACGAGCGCGACGAGCGCCAGCAGGGGCGAGATCCAGAACATCATCGCGAGCACGCCGACGATCGTCAGCAGCGAGGTCAGCGTTTGGCTCATCGTCTGCTGCAGGCTCTGGCTGACGTTGTCGATGTCATTGGTGACGCGCGAGAGCAGCTCTCCGCGCGGCTGGCGGTCGAAGAAGCGCAGTGGCAGGTGGTTGATCTTGTCCTCGACGTCGGAGCGCAGCCGCAGCATCGTCGACTGGACCACGTCATTGAGCAGGAAGCCCTGGCAAAAGGATGCGAGCGCCGCCGCCACGTAGACTGCCAGCGCGGTTAGGAGGACTCCAGCGAGCGCCGAGAAGTCGACGCCATGGCCCGGCACGACGTTGATCCCTTTGAGCATCGCGGCGATCCGGTCGTGATCGTGGGCACGCAGCCCAGCGATCGCCTGTGCCTTGGTGATGCCGGCGGGCAGCCTGTGGCCGAACAGCCCCGCGAAGATCAGGTTCGTGGCCCCGGCGAGGATCTTCGGTCCCGCGACCGAGCAGCCGACCGACAGCAGCGCGAGCGCCAGCACGGCGATCGCCTTGCCGCGGTTGGGACGCATCCGGCCGATCAGTCGCCCGGCCGACGGGCCGAAGTTCTCCGACTTCGCTCCCACCATCCCGGCGGGCCCGAAGCCGCGCCCGGGGCCGTGTGCCGGCTGGATCCGCTCGGTCTCTCGGAGCCTGCCGTCGCCGTTGGCGGGCGCGGGGCGCCAACTCACGCCGCCTCCTCCTCGGTCAGCTGTGAGCGGACGATCTCGCGGTAGGTCTCGCTGCTCGCGAGCAGCGAGGCGTGGGTCCCGTGGGCGACGATCTCGCCGTGCTCGAGGACCAGGATCTGCTCCGCCTCGCGGATCGTGGATACCCGCTGCGCGACGATCACGACCGTTGCCCGTCTGGTGATCGGCGTCAGCGCCTGGCGCAGGCGTGCGTCGGTGGCGACGTCAACTGCGGAGAACGCATCGTCGAACAGGTAGATCTCGGGCTTCTTGATCAGCGCGCGCGCGATCGCGAGTCGCTGGCGCTGGCCGCCGGAAACATTCGTGCCGCCCTGGGCGATCGGCGCATCCAGCTGCTCGGGCATCGCCTCCACGAAATCACGAGCCTGCGCGGCCTCGAGCGCAGCCCACATCTCCGCGTCGGTCGCATCCGGCTTGCCGTACCTGAGATTCGAGCGGACTGTCCCGCTGAACAGATAGGCCTTCTGCGGCACCAGGCCGATCGTCGACCACAGCAGCTCGAGCTCGAGCTCGCGGACGTCGGTGCCGTCCACCCGGACAACGCCCGCGGTGGCGTCGAACAGGCGCGGGATCAGGTTCAGCAGCGTCGACTTGCCCGAGCCGGTCGAGCCGATGATCGCTGTGGTCCTCCCCGGCTCTGCCACGAACGAGATGTCCCGCAACACGGGGTCCCCAGCGCCCGGGTAGGTGAACTCGACACGCTCGAGCGCGAGCCGTCCCCGACGTGCAAGCGTGCGCACCGGAGCGGCCGGCGGCACGACCGACGAGTCGGTGTCGAGCACGTCCATGATCCGGTCCGCGCAAACCGACGCGCGCGGGATCATCACCAGCATGAAGGTCGCCATCATCACCGACATCAAGATTTGCATCAGGTAGGTCATGAAGGCAGTCAACGCGCCGATCTGCATCGTGCCGGCATTGATCCGGTGACCGCCGAACCACAACACACCGACGATCGAGACGTTCATGATCAGCATCACGCTCGGGAACATGGCGGCCATCCAGCGGCCCGTCGTGGTGGCCACCGCGGTGAGCTCGGTGTTGGCGGTCGCGAAGCGCTCGGTTTCATACGGCTCGCGCACGAACGCCCGCACGACACGGATACCGGTGATCTGCTCGCGCAGGATCCGGTTGACCGAGTCGATCCGCTTCTGCATCACGCGGAAGGCCGGCACCATCCGGCTGATGATCAGGCCCGTGACTGCGGCCAGCACCGGCACGCAGACGACGATCAGCCAGGACAAGCCGACGTCTTGGCGAAGCGCCATGATCACGCCGCCCACCAGCGTGATCGGAGCGGTCACCATCAGCGTTGCTGCCAGCTGCACGAGCATCTGCACCTGCTGAACGTCGTTCGTGTTGCGCGTGATCAGCGATGGCGCGCCGAACCGCGACACCTCGCGACTGGAGAACGAGCCGACCTGCCGGAACAGGTGCTCGCGCACGTCGCGGCCAAAGCTCATCGCGGTGCGGCTGCCGAAGTAGACCGCGGTGACGCCGCAGACGATCTGCACGAGCGTCACGCCAAGCATCAAAGCCCCCGTCCGGAGGATGTAACCGGTGTTAGCGGTGATCACTCCGTTGTCGATGATGTTGGCGTTCAGGCTCGGCAGATACAGTGCCGCGATCGTGCCCACGAACTGCAGCGCGACGATCAGCCCCAGCCATTTGCGGTAGCGCCGGAGGCGCTCCTCGAGCAGGCGCAGCAGCATCAGCGCTCACCGCGCCCGCGGGCGCGGTGCCCGGCGCCCTCTACTTGGAAGCCGCCGAGGGCTTACGGCGTCCCCAGCGGAAGTAGCTCACCGCGCCGAGCGCGTTGAGGCAGACGATCTGCCACAGGATCTTGGGTCCGCGCACATCGGCGGACGTACGGCGGTGCACGTCGCGCTCGGCCGCGGCGACGAGCCCGAGCGACGCCGCAAACAACCCCAGCATTGTGTTACGGCGCACGGGGGAGAGGCTCTTGAAGTTGTCGATCTCTTTCAAAGTTGCTCGATTCTATTTCAGATCCGGATCGCAGCGCTATTCCCATGCGCAAGCCCCACGGCGGCGCCCGCGTCGCGCCAGGTCAGGTTGCCGAGGTAAGCGGCGCGCAGCTCGTCGCGCTGCGCGTCGATCAGATGCGGAGTGCTCGCTGCGAGCACACGGTCGAGGTGCTCAGGCTCCCCCTCCGCCAGCGGCTCCTCGGAGAGCAGCAGCGACGCCCACCGCCTGCCGTCCGCCAAGCCCTTTGCCGCCTCGATCGCGCGCACCAGCGGGGCGCGGGCGGGGTACCAGTCGTTCGCGGGCCCGAGCGACTCGCTGCCGGGCTCCGCCACAGTCACGACGAGCCGATCGGTGATCAGGACGCAGCCGGGCCTCAGCACGTCCTCAAAGCGCCACCACTCGCGTGACAAATAGGAGCGTGTCGCGAGCAGCTCGCGCGCCCGCTCCTGGGCCCGTACCTGCGAACCGGGTGGGTCGTCGCGCAGAAGCGCGCGCCGAAGCCTGGTCGTCTCGTGCGAAAGCTCGCTGCGCTCGGGCCACACGAGCGCCTCCGGGTGGTCGATGAACCAGGCCAGGAGCTCGCGCGGCGCCGCGGCGGTGTACTCGAAGCAGCCCAGCCGCCCGTTCGCGGTGCGCACCGTGCCCGTGGCGATCAGCGAGCCTTGGTCTCCGAGCAGGTCACCCAGTCTGCGGTGGCCGTTCGGCGTTGCCTGCAGGAGCGCCGGAAGCCACGATCGCCCGGATGCATCCCGTGCGATCAGCCGCTCGAAGAACGGCTGCAGGTGAGCGATCGAGCTGTCGTGTCCGGCGGCGACCATCGGCTAACGCTAACGGTACCCGGCAGCGTCGCGGCCCGCCGGTTGAGCGCTCCACCAGGCGGCGCCGGTTTGCGTTTCACCAGGTCTTGACGCGCTCGATCGGTGCGCGGTGCTCGATCCGGAGTCGCGTGTCGAGCACCACGCATCCGCTCGCCATGCACCTGATCGGGTTGAGGTCGACCTCGACTACGTCCGGGGTGCTCCGCAGCAGCAGTGCGAACCGCAGGATCAGCTCGCGCAGCGCTTCGCGGTCCAGCGGTGGGCTGCCGCGCAGCCCGTCCAGCTCGGCGGCGACGCTCTTGGAGGCATCGATCAGCTCGTCGGCGTCCGCATCGGTGATCGGCAGCAGCCGGAAGGCAGCGGTGGCGCCGATCCCGGCGTGGTGCCCACCGAGGCCGACCGCCAGTACCGGGCCGAGATCGGGGTCGGCGACCGCGCCCACGAGCACATCGGCGCCGCCCGGCAGGAACAGCGGCTGGACGATCGCGCCGGTCCATTGCAGTCCGGCTGCGTGCACGCGCCGCTCGAGCTCTTGCCAGCCGGCGCGGATCGCCTCCTCGTCGTCAAGCCCGCGCAGCATCGCGTTGATGTCACTCGCCTGCGCCGGGGGGACGAGATCAGCCTTGATCGCCACCGAATCGCCCAGCTGCGCCGCTACCGCGATCGCGCGCTCGACGTCGCGGCAGCGATACGACCCCGCCACCGGGATGCCGTGCGAGGTCAGCAGCGCCTCCGCCTCGGCGAGCGAGGCCCAGCCTCCCGTCGGCTTGCGCTCGAGAAACGAGCTCACGATCGCGCGTGCCGCAGGGCCGTCCAGATCGACGTACTGGGGAGCTTCACCCAGCGGCCGTGAGAGCCATTCCCGACGCTTGGCCGCTTGTGCCAGGACGGCGGCGCACGACTCGGGAAACAGGAAGTTGGGCACGCCGGATGGGTCCCGGGGGCGTGGTCGACCGTCGGAGCGCACGACTGACGCCAGCACCGGCTTGGCCTGCTCCGTGCAGGCCGCGGAGATCGCGGCAAGGACGGAGCTCGCGTCGCCATCGTGGACGCCGACGTAGTACACCGCCAGCGCGTCGATTGCCGGGTCGCCGAGCATCCGCCCGACGCCGGCAGTGTATTCGTGCGGTCCGGCGCCCATTCCGACGAGCAGCGGGTTGGGAACCTTCCCGGCCTCTCGCACTTGCAGTCCGCGCGTCGCGCACGCCTGCGCGGCGAGCGTCGCCACGCCGGCCGAGTTGCTCACGATCCCGATCCGGCGTCCGTTGGGAAGCGGCTGATGCTCGAAGAACTCAGCGGCATTGAACAGCTCCTCGCCGCCCGTGAAGCGCAGCACCCCGGCCTGGTGCAGCAGCGCGTCCACGATCTCGTCGCCGCGCAGCGCCGCGGTCGTCAGCGAGCTGGCCTCGCTGATCACCCGCTCGGCGCTCGCGCGGCCCTTGATCGCGAGAATCGGCTTGCGGCGCGAGACCCGCCGCGCGATCCGGGTGAAATGCTCAGGATTGCCGAACGTGTCCATGTAAAGGATCACGACCTCGGTTCGGCCGTCCTGCTCCCAACATTCGAGCAGGTCGTTGGCCGAGACGTCCGCGCGGTTACCTAGCGAGGCGAACATCGACACACCCAGGCCGCGCCCCGCCGCATGCGCGAGCAGCCCGATCCCGACCGCGCCCGACGGCGAGCAGATCGCGAGCCCCCCGGACCGCACCGAGGAGCCCACGAACGTGGCATTCAAGCGAACGTCCGGCGCCGTGTTCAGCAACCCGAGCGAGTTCGGTCCGACCAAACGCAGGCCGGCATCCCGGACGATCTCCAGCAGTCGCGACTCGCGCTCCAGCGACGCCTGTTCTTCCAGTTCGGGGCCGGCGGGGACCACGAGCAGCGCCTTCGCTCCGATCGAGGCCGCCTCGGCCGCGAACTCGAGCACCTCCTCGCCATCGACCGCGATGATCACGAGATCCGGAGGGGCCTCCAGCTCAGCGAGGCTGCGGGCGGCCCTGCGCGAGCAAACCACTCCGCCCGCGCGGTTGACCGGCTCGACAGCTCCCGGAAAGCCGCCACCGCTGATGTTCGTCAGCATCGCCCGGCCGACGTTCCGCGGCGTTTCGGCCGCGCCCACGACGGCGACCGACGATGGTGCGAGCATCGGCCGCAGCGACTCGATCGTGGCGAAGTGATCGCGCTCGTCGATCCGCTCGAGCACCGCCTCGGTCGAGATGATGTCGAGCGACACGGTGACCTCGCCGAAGCCCTCGCGCCTGACGGCGAAGCCGGCGTTCTGGAAGACCCGCATCATCAACCTGTTCTCGGCCAGTACCGCTGCGTCGAAGCGGCGGATCCCGCGATCGGCGGCGATCGCCGCCAGCTGCTCCAGCATGCGGGTTCCGATCCCGCGCTTCTGATCAACGTCGGCCACGGTGAATGCCACCTCGGCGACGCCGGGCTCGCGCAGCCCCTCGTAGTTGCAGGCCGCGACGACGCGGCCGTTGTGACGGGCGATCAGCGATAAGCGGTCGACGCCGCCGGCTTCCGCGGCGGCGCGGGCGACGGTATCGATCCGTCCGAATCCATGGAAGCGGAAGTAGCGGCTCTGCATCGAGAGGCCTTCATAGAAGGCCTTGATGTCGTCGTAGTCCTCCGGCGTGGGTGCCTGCAGGCGCAGCGTCGAGCCGTCGCGCAGCAGCACATCGCGAACCACGCGCGCGGATTCACTCGCGCAATCAGGCAGGTTCATCGGCGTCGGTCGTCCGAGCGACCCGTTTCGATCTGCCCGCCGACCGGCGGGGCCATCTGAGACTTTCGAACGTCGTCACAGCTCAGCTTCCTGTCGTCGCCGCCACGATCCGCCCTCTGCGGTCGGAGTTTGGCACAGCCTCGGGCTGCGCCCCGCGCGGCCCGGCTCGGCGGCCGGATCGCCCGTCTCGTCCTATGATGGATCGGCAGGGCCAGGGCACCAAAATTCGAACAGGAGTCGAAGTGACATCGATTGACGCGGCCGCGAACGCGGCCTTGACTCCCCTGCGGTTCCTCGAGCGGGCGGCCGCGGTGTTCCCCGACAAGGTCGGGATCGTCGACGGCACCCGGAGGATCACCTACCGTGAGTTCGCCGCCGAAGCCAACCGGCTCGCGAACGCCCTCTCGGCCAGCGGCGTGCAGCCCGGCGACAGGGTGGCCTACCTGTGCCCGAACTCGGCGCCGATGCTGATCGCGCATTTCGCGGTTCCGCTCGCCGGGGCGGTGCTGGTCGCGATCAACACACGCCTCTCCCCGGATGAGATCAAGTACATCTGCGACCACGCCGCCGCCGAGATGCTGATCGTTGATCGCTCGCTGCTGTCGCTCGTCGAGGCGATTGTCGAGCCGCTGGCCACGGTCAAGGAGGTTGTGGTCGCCGGCGGCGACTGCGCCCGCCACCTCAGCTACGAAGCGCTGCTCGCACGAGGTTCAGATGACCCGCGCGAGTTCACGGTCGCTGACGAGCTCGCCACGATCACGATCAACTACACCTCCGGCACCACCGGCCGACCGAAGGGTGTGATGTACACGCACCGCGGCGCCTACTTGAACGCGCTCGGCGAGGTGATCCACAATCACCACAGCAGCCACACGGTTTACCTCTGGACGCTGCCGATGTTCCATTGCAACGGCTGGTGCACCACCTGGGGAGTGACGGCTGCGGCGGGCCGTCACGTCTGCCTGCCGGCCGTGCGCGGCGAGGAGATGTGGCGACTGATCACCGAGGAGCAGGTGACGCATCTGAGCGGCGCTCCAGTCGTGCTGAGCACGCTGGCGGAAGTCGCCGCCGGAAAGACCGCGCCGGGTCCGCTCGTGGCCACGATCGCCGGTGCGCCGCCAAGCCCGACGGTGATCGAAGCGCTCGAGGCGATCGGGGCGGAGCTGATCCACGTCTACGGTCTCACCGAGACCTACGGCCCCTACACGATCTGCGAGCGCCAGGACCACTGGGCCGAGCTCGACAGCGTCGAGCGCTCACGGATGCTCGCGCGCCAGGGGGTGGGCATGCTGCAGGCAGAGCGGGCGCGAGTCGTCGATCCCGACATGAACGATGTGCCCGCCGACGCCAAGACGATGGGCGAGATCGTGATGCGCGGCAACAACGTGATGAAGGGTTACTTCGCCGACGAGAAGACCACGGCCGAGGCGTTCTACGGCGGCTGGTTCCACTCCGGCGATCTCGGCGTGATGCACCCCGACGGCTACGTGCAGCTGCTCGATCGCGCAAAGGACGTCGTCATCTCTGGTGGCGAGAACATCTCCACCATCGAGGTCGAGCAGGCCTTGCTCCGAAACGCGGCCGTTGCGGACACCGCCGTGATCGGGGTACCGGATCCGAGATGGGGCGAGTGCTGCAAGGCGTTCGTCGTGCTGCGCGACGGGATGCAGATCAACGAAGGCGATCTGATCGAGTTCGTACGTGGTCAGATCGCTAAGTTCAAGGCTCCCAAGTCGGTGGAGTTCGTCGCCGAGCTGCCGCGCACCTCGACGGGCAAGGTCCAGAAGTACGAGCTCCGCGAGCGCGAGTGGGCCGGGTATCACGGACGCATCCAGGGTTGAGTGGTCGATGCTGCCGGGCTCGCCGGATCACCTCAGGGACCGCTGGCACCGGACGCTGCTCGAGCAGCTCTGCGAGTTTGACCGCGCAACGGCCTCGGCCGGCGAGCGTGCCGCTGCGGAGTGGCTCGTAGCGCAGCTGGCGAGCGAGGGCGCCGCTGACGCACGCATCGAGGAGCAGCGCAGCCACCAGACGTTCTGGTGGCCGATCGGACTTGCCGCGGTGGGGGGCGTGGCGGCCGGCGCGCGCGCCACGCGCGGGCGCAGCTTGCCGGCGGCCGCGCTTGCCGCCGCCGCCGCCTGGGCGGCCGCCTGCGAGCTGCCGCCCAGGCGCCACCGGTTGCGCGCGGTGCTGCCGCAGTCGAGCGCCTGCAACGTGCTGGCGACGCTCGGGCCCGCCGACGCCAGGCGCACCGTCGTGCTGGTCGCCCATCACGACGCAGCGCACTCGGGGCTGTTGTTCAGCCCCGCGATCCCGGACGCGATCGCGCGCGTGGCGCCCTGGTTTTTCGAGGTGACCGACACCAGCCCGCCGGTCATGTGGCCGACGGTGATCGGGCCGGGGCTGGCGGCGCTGGGCGCTGCGACGGGCCGGCGTGGCGTGGCGCTCGCAGGCGCGCTGCTGTCCGCCGCCGCAGCGGCGGTGCTCGCGAACATCGGCGCCAGCGCGGTGGTTCCGGGCGCCAACGATAACGGCACGGGGGTGATCGCGCTGATTGCACTGGCCCGCGCACTCGACGCGCGGCCGACGCAGTCCGTGCGCGTGATGCTCGTCTCGACGGCCGAGGAGGGCCTCTGCGAGGGGATGCGCGCGTTCGCCGACCGGCACTTCGGCGAGCTGCCGAAGTCCGACACGTTCTTCCTGGCGATCGACACGATCGGCTCCCCGCGGCTGCTGGTGCTGCGGGGCGAGGGGATGCTCGGCATGCGCGACTACCCAGAGCGAGCGGTTGAGCTGATCGCCGAGCTGGCCGGCGAGCGCGGCATCTCGCTCGCAACCAACCTGCGGCTACGCAACGCGACCGACGGGGTCTATCCGCTCGCGGCCGGGTACCAGTGCGCGTCGCTGTGCTCGTGCACCGAGCTCAAGCAACCCGCCAACTACCACTGGCCGACTGACGTGCCCGAGAACGTCGAGTACGACACTCTCGCCGACGCGATCCAGGTGATCGAAGCGCTCGTTCGCCGCCTCGACGCGCGCTGGCTCGACTAGCTTCAACGGTTCACGAGCGAGCCGCAGCCGGCCCCGCCGGGCACCTCGAAACTCGGTCGGTGACTGTCAGACGGGGGCGATCGTGAACACCACCGCGACGGTCGCGTCGACCTCCTGGGCGCCGGGGTGGATGCTCGTCGGCGTGGTGGACGAGGATCCCGGCGAGGCTGAAGCGCCGGGGGCGCTCACCGGTGCGACGATGCCTGACCCCGGATCGAGGTTGACCGACTGCACGCCGGTGACCTGGTAGCCGAGCGCCGCGGCCGCGGCGTTTGCGCGCCGGTTGGCGTCGGCGATAGCTGCGGTTGTGGCGGCGGCCACGCCCGCGTCCGGCTCGGAGAACGAGAAGTCCGGTCCGTCGATGCTGTCCGCGCCTGCGTGCGTGGCAGCGTCGATCACGCCGCCGACGATCGCCACGGTGGATGTGACCGACAGCGACTCGGACGCGGTATAGCGCTTCACGCGACGCGAGTGCCTGGGCGGACCTTCACGGACGGTACTGCTCGAGACGTCGATCGATTCGGTCTGGACTGCGCTCGCCGGCACTCCCTCGGCGCGGACCGCGCCGACGATCGCGTCCACCCGCCGGTTCATCGCCGACAACGCGGCCGAGGAGCTCGCCGCCGAGCGAGCCACCGACAGAGACAGCGATGCCACGTCCGGCGTCACCCAGACAGTTCCCGAGCCGTCGACACTGAGCGTCGGCGGTGTGTTGGTGTCGGCTAGCGCCGCAGGGGCGAGCAGCAGCGACGTGACGGCCACCGCGGCCGCAATCCGAACACGCATGGGGTCTCCTTCGAATCGTCTCGCTAGTTTCCGCAAGCTATACGCTCTGCGGCCGCTTGCGTCACAGGTTCGCTCACGGCCGCTTGCGTCACAGGTGCCTCAGTGCCGGTAGCGCACGATCTCGCGCGCGCCGGTGCTCGCGGACCGGGCGATCGCGTCGCAGACCACGGCGGCTCGGTAGCCGTCCTCGAAATCAGCGCCGTGCGGGCGGACCTGGCCGTCCCGCGCGATCGCCTGCAGGAGATGGTGGAGTTCGTGTATGAACGTGTGCTCGTAGCCGATGATGTGTCCGGGCGGCCACCAGAACGACATGAATGGGTGCTGTGGTTCGGTTACGAGCACCCGCTGAAAGCCCGGCAAGCTGGAGCCGGTGGTGCATACCTGCAGTTCGTTGAGCCGCTCGAGATCGAAGGCGAGCGAGCCGCGCGAGCCGTTGATCTCCAGCGCGAGCTGGTTCAGGCGCCCCGGAGCAAGGCGCGAGGCCTCGAGCGTGCCGGTGGCTCCACCCTCGAACTCGACGGTCGCCTGAAAGGCATCGTCGACGTCAACGTCGCGGCCGTGTCGCTGCGCCACGAACGTGCGGGTGATGCCGCTGACGGTGCTCGGCTCGCCGACCAGGTACCGCGCGAGGTCGATGATGTGCGCGCCAAGGTCCCCGAGCGCGCCGGTCCCAGCCTGCGAGCGGTCAAAGCGCCAGCCCATCAGGTCCGCGTCGAGGCCCCAGGACTGCAAGTAGCGCGCGCGGAAATGGCGAGGCTCGCCGAGCGCGCCGGCGGAGATCAGCTCGCGAGCGAGCCGCACCGCCGGAACGAACCGGTAGTTGAAAGCGCACATATGCTTAACGCCGGTCGCGGCTACGCCCTGCCAGATCTCGTAGCTCTCGCTCGCGTCCCGGCCCAGCGGCTTCTCGCAAATCACGTGCTTTCCCGCCCGCGCGGCAGCGATCGACGGCTCGCCGTGCAGGTTGTTGGGTCCCACGTTGTCGAACAGCCGGATACGCTCGTCGCGCACCAGTTCGCGCCAATCGGTTACCGCGCTCGCGAAGCCGTAGCGGCGCGCCGCTTCGCTGGCAGCGTCGCCGTCACGCCCTGCGATCGCGACCAGCTCCGGGCGCAGCGGCGGCGGCCAGGCAATGTACGGCAAGGTCCGGTACGCGTTGGCATGCGCCTTCCCCATGAAAGCGTAGCCGAGCATGCCGACGCCGATCGCCGCAACCTCGCGGTCGCCGCGGTCGCCGCTCACCCCGTCGACGTCAACTCGCCCGCTGCGCACGTGGTGATGGTTGCAGCATCCGGGTCATCGGCGCAACCGTCAGGAGCGCGCTGGCTCGCGTCGCTGCGCGAGCTTGGCGCGGTTCTTGGCGGCCTGCACGGCGTTGGTCAGCGTGTCGATGTCGTACACGCCGTAGTGGCGCCGGCCGTTGATAAAGAACGTCGGCGTACCGGACACGCCGCTCTCGTCGGCACTAGCGACATCTTCGCTGACGCGCGGCGCATGCTCGCGCCGTCGCAGCTGGCCCATCAACAGCTCCACGTCGAGGCCAAGCTGCCGCGCGTACTCGGCCACGTCGCGCGGCTGCAGCGGTCCCTGGTGGCTGAGCAGCGTGTCGTACATCTCCCAGAACTTGCCTTGAGCGGCTGCCGCTTCCGTCGCCTCGGCGCCTAGTTGGGCGCTGACATGCACGTCGTTGAGCGGTAGGTGGCGCCATACGTAGCGAACCTCTGCGCCGTGGGTCAGGAGCAGTTCGCGGATCACCTGCTCCGCCTGCCCGCAATACATGCATTCGAAGTCGCCGTACTCGAGGAGCGTCACCGGTGCGTCGTCGGGGCCGCGGATGTGGTCGCGAGCCTGGTCGACCTCGTCGGAGAGGTCGAGGATGTCGTCTGCCGTGCGCGCGATCTGGCGCGCCCGTACGCTCGCCGGCAACCGTGCGATCAGGCGCAGCGCGGCCCACGTGAGCGCCGGTGCGAGCACCACTGAGCCGAGCGCGCCGAGCTTGGCCTCGGCAAGCCGCTGCCCGCCAAACGCCAGGCTGGAGATCAGCAGCGAAACCGTGAACCCCACCCCCGCGCAGGTGCCGCCGGCCAACAGCAACGGAGCGCTGACGGGCGCACGCGGCCCGCGCAGCGCCGGACGTGAGGCCAGCCAGGAGCCGGCAGTCACACCGATCGGCTTGCCGGCCAGATAGCCGATCAGGATACCGAGCGTGATCGGGGAGCTGATCGCGTCAGACAGCAGCTGCCCGGTCACGTGGACGCCCGCGTTCGCGAGCGCGAACAGCGGCACGATCACGTAGCTGGTCCAGGGATGCAGTGCGTACTGGAGGCGCTCATTGGGCGAGATCGCTGACAGCAGCCCCTGCTGCGCGCTGCGAGCCAGCTCCGGCGTTGGCTGCTCGCGGAACGAGTGCGCCAGGGCGGTCGCCCGCTCGAGATCCTCGCGCGCGGGTGAATACGCGCTGGTCGCCAGTCCGATCGCCAGTCCGGAGATCACCGGGTCGATCCCTGACTTGAACATCGCGATCCACACTCCGATCGCGACCGCGAGCGACAGCGGGCCGCGCCACACAGGCGCGTAGCGCAGCGCCAGCAGGACGCCGAACAGCGCCACGGCCGCGGCCAGCGCCCCAGGCGAGATGTGCTTGGTGTAGACCACTGCGATCACCACCAGCGCCGCGAGGTCGTCGACCACCGCCACCGACAGCAGGAACACGCGCAAGCGCGTGGCCGAGCGGGGCGCCAGCAGCGCCACCACCGCAAGCGCGAACGCCGTATCGGTTGACATCGCCGCTCCCCAGCCACGACCTCCGGGGCCGCCGGCGTTGAACACGAGGTAGATTCCGACCGGCACCACGATCCCGCCGATCGCCGCGAACACGGGGATCGCCAGCCTGCGACGCTCGCGCAGCTCCCCGAGATCCAGCTGGCGCTTGGCCTCGAGCCCGACCACCAGGAAGAACAGCGTCATCAGACCCTCGTTGACCCATTGGCGCAGGTCGGCCGAGATCCCTCTGGCGCCGATCCGGATCTCGAGCGTGGTGCTCCACAGGGCGCTGTAGCTGTGCGACCACGGCGAGTTCGCCCACACCAGCGCTAATACGGTGGCGGCCAGCATGACGCTCGCGCCGCCCGTCTCGGTGCGCAGAAAGTCGCGCACCGGCGACGCGAGGCTCCGCGCCCACGCCGTCCGGCCGCCGTATGCCCTGAGAGCTTCGGCGCTGGTCATTTGCCTAGCAGAGTAGGCCCGTCCGAGCCGCGAAACCGCATCGTCATCTCAGCGCTGGCGCGTCGCGCGGCGCCCGCGGCGTGCGAGGAAGGCGGCTTCGGCTTGACCGAGCGGCGACTCGGGTGGCGCCCGATGCAGGTATTCGGCGGCGATCGCGCCCCAGTCTGCGCCCGCACGGAGCTGCTCGAGTACGACCGCCACGACGCCGTGCATCCGCCGGATCAGGATCGCCTCAGGCGGCAGCGTGAACTGATTGAGCTGCGCCCGGATCGCCGCGCGCTGGCCGGCGTCGGCACGCTTACGGTCCTGGCTGCGGCGCGAGCTTTCCGGCGAGAGCCGGTGCACGCCTGGTACTGCGTACCACCTGGTCGCGATCCGCATCAGCCCCAGCGCGAGCTCGGCGTCGACCGCGTCCGCCCGCCCGGCGGGTAGATAGCCGCCCGTCTGCAGCGCCGCCTTCAGCGCCGCCGCGTCGCGCTCGCGGACTGCGAGCGCGATCGCCCGCTCCGCGCTCACGCGAGCCCGGGTGACGTCTCGCAGCAGACCGAAGTCAAGAAAACAGACCCGCCCGTCGGGTGTCAGGAGATAGTTGCCGGGATGCGGGTCGCCAAGCGCGATTCGCTCCCGGTAGAGCAGCCCGAAGAAGAATCTGAAAACGATCTCGCCGTAGCGATCGCGCTGCGCTTCGGCTGACCGGCGCACCTCCTCGAAGCGCTGGCCCTCGACGTATTCGGATACCAGCACCCGCCGCGTGCTGAGGTCCAGGCGGACGCGGGGAACGCGCACGAACGGATGCCCGCGTAGCAGCCGTTCGATGCGGCGCTGGTTCTGGGCCTCGAGCTCGTAGTCGAGCTCCTCGGCGATCCGCTCACGCAGCTCCGAGGCGAGCGCGCCTGCGTCCAGCCCCGGCGCCAGGCGCTTGACGAGCGGGATCAGCAGCACCGCGTTGCGCAGGTCGGTCTCGACCGCCTCGGCAACCCCTGGATACTGGACCTTGACGGCCACATCCTCGCCGTCGCGGGTGACGGCGTGGTGAACCTGGCCGATCGACGCCGCCGCCAGGGCCTGCTCGTCGAACTCGGAGAACACATGCGCCAGCGGTCGGCCGAGCTCCTTGCGCATCATCCGCTCGAGATCGGCGAACGCGACCGGTGGGACATCGTCGCGGAGCGCCGCGAGCCGGCTTTGCAGCGCGTCGCGCTCGTCGTCAGGAAGGCCATCGAATTCGACCATCGAGAGCATCTGCCCGACCTTCATCGCAGCGCCGCGCATCTGCCCGAGCTGCTCGACGATCCTCTCGACGAGCGCCATCGTCCGCTCGCTCTGGGCCTCCGCGGCACGCTCGGGGGTCCGAACCCGATTGGCGGTCCGCATCCCCGCCCATCTCAGCCCCTGGCCGGTCACGAGTCGGCCCACCCGCGCGGTCCGCGCCAGCCGGCCGGTCGGCAACTTGCCCGCCTCTCGCGGGGGATCCCCGGCCTCCGTACTCACAGACCCGAGCCTAGCGAGACGCGGTACTCAAGCGGCGGCCGCGGCAGGCGATTACGTAGTAAGCCGGGTTCGGCGCAAACACTACTAGACGCTGGATGGCGCGTTGAGAAGGGCCACGGTCTGAATGTCAGAAGTTTATTTGGCGCGGCAGCCGATCTTCGATCGCAAACTGCAGGTCGTCGGCTACGAGCTGCTGTTCCGTGATGCACACGGGAACAGGGCCACGGACGACGATGACGAAGCCGCGACCGCCGTCATCTCGAGCGCGTTGACGGAGATCGGTCTGAAGCGGCTCGTGGGCGCGCGCAAAGCCTGGATCCGCGTCTCGCCGCAACTGCTCGGCAACGGCCTGGCGGAGCTATTGCCCCAGCGGGCCGTGCTCGAGATCGCCGCCGAGCAGGCGGCCGATGGTGATTTCGTCAACGTGATCGACGACTTGAAGCGCAATGGAAACCTCGTGGCGATCGATCATTTCCGCTATACGCCCGAGGCCGAGCCGCTGCTGAGGCTCGCTGACGTTGTCAAGCTCGATCTCGTCGACATCGGGCGCGGGCAGCTGCGCAGGCAGGCCGCCCGGATCAAGCGCGCCGGACTGCAGTTGCTGGCGAGCCGGGTGGAGAACAAGCTCGACCACGCCGCCTGCAAGCAGGCGGGATGCGATCTGTTCCAGGGCTACTTCTACTGCCGGCCGGAAGTCATGCAATCCACGCGTATCGACGCCAGCCGCCTGGCCGTGCTCGACCTCCTCGCCGTCCTGCAGGACCCGCGCGTGCAACTCGACGACCTCCAGAAGCGGATCACGCTGGATGTCGGGCTGAGCGTGCGCCTGCTGCGCTACATCAACTCGGCGTACTTTGGGCTGCGCCAGCCGGTGCGGTCGATCGGCCATGCGATCGCGATGCTGGGGCTCGAGCGCATCAGGCCGTGGGCCGCACTGACGCTGTTGGCGAGCGTCGATGACAAGCCCAGCGAGCTGACCGTCACGGCTCTGACGCGCGCGCGCTTCTGCGAGCTGACCGCCGAGGAGCACGCCTACCAGAACGGGAGCGAGATGTTCACGGTCGGCCTCTTCTCGGTGCTCGACGCGCTGCTGGATATGCCGATCTCGGAGGCGCTCACCAACCTGCCGCTCGCCCCGGAGGTACGCGACGCGATCGTTACCCACAACGGCCCGATGGGGCAGATGCTCGAATGCCTGATCGCGCTCGAGACCGCGGACTTCGATCGTGCCGAGGCGATCCTGCCGACCGCGGGCCCGCTCTACATGTCCGCCCTCGCCTGGGCTGACGAGGCTGCGGAGCCGCTGTTCGCGACCTGAGGCAAGCTGATTGCCGGGCGCCAGCGATAGACACTGCCTCGAGGTCAGGGTAGGACGCCGGCCAGCTTGAGCGCCAGCAGGCAGGCGATCGTCAGGATGTAGCAGCGCAGGATCGCGAGCGCGAGGAGCCGTGGACGCGTTGGGCTCGCGGGTTTGACCAGCTCGAGCGCCGGAGCGCTCCACGTTCGCCGCTGCCAGGGCGTCAGGGCTTCCTCCTCAGAGGGACTCGATTGCCTGTTTCGCAGATGGCTCGCGGCGAGCGCGAGGGCCGTAGCCAGCAGCAGCCCGCCGGTCGCCAGGAGCGCCTCGTCGCTGCCCAGATTGGGCAGCGCCACGGTGATCGTCATCAGTGTCGAGAGCGCAAGGACGGCGACGACGGCGGCGATCGCGCTCGCGTTGAGCCAGCGCCCGTTCGTCAGCGGGCCGAGCAGGCTCTTGTCGTTGCAGAGAATAATCAGCAGCACGAGCGTGCTGGGGAGCAGGATTCCTGCGAATGCCTGGACCAGTGTCGTGACCGTGCCGAGCGGGAGGCCGGGCAGGAGCACGATGCCGGCGGCGAGGGCGGTGATCGCCGCGAAACAGGCGTGGAAGGCCTTGGCGTCACGCCAGTTGCGGTGTAGCGAATGCTTGATGCCGACGACCTCGGCGAGCGCGTATGAGACCGACAGCGACACGACGGCGGCCCCGAGCAGCGAGGCGTTGAGCAGTGCGATCGCGAACACCGCTCCGGCCGCCGTGCCGAGGTGCGCTGCGACGCCCTGCGTGACGGCTCCGGCGTCGGTGAAATGCGTGTGCGTCGGGCTGCCGCCGAGCGCGCCGGCGCTCAGGATCAGGATGGCTCCTGCGCAGGCTGCGAACAGGATGACGCCGATCGCGGTATCGGCGCGCTCGTAGCCCAGCCAGCGCGGTGTGATCCGCTTGTCGACGACGTTGGACTGCTGGAAGAACAGCTGGGCGGGGGCGATCGTGGTGCCGACCAGCGCGAGCAAGAGCACTAGCAAAGCCGAGCTCGAGGCGCCCCCGCCGAGGGTCGGGATCAGCCCATCGGCGACCGCTGCGGGGTGCGGGCGGCTGAGCAGCGCGAGCGGGATCAGCGAGAGGTCGGCCGCGATCATCGCGTACATCGCGCGCTCCCAGCACCGGAAGCTCCCGCTGCCGGTGACGGCGATCAGCAACGCCGCCGCAACCGGCACCGACACGTACTTGTCGATCCCGAAGTAGGAGAGGGCGAAGGCCACGCCGATGAACTCGGTGACGAGCGTCGCCAGGTTGAGGACGCCGAGGTCGGCCAGCGAGAAACCGCACCAGAGCTTGCCGAAGCGCTCGAGCGTGAGCCGCGCGTGACCCGAGCCGGTGACGGCGCCGAGCCGCGCGACCATCTCCTGGGTGATATAGAGCGCGGGGCACAGCGCCAGGATGACCCACAGTAGGCGCATACGCTGATCTTGCCCGGCCTGGGCGAACACAGAGATCGTGCCGGCATCGTTGTCGGCGACCATCACGACGATCCCGGGACCGAGTACCGCCAGCAGCGTGCCGAGCCTGCGCCGCGTCGACAGGCGTGGCCCGGTGTCGAACGCGTAGATGGTGCCCAGCGCGCCTTCGATGTCGCCGATGTGGGCGCGGTCAAGCGCGTTACGCCGGTCGGCCGCGGGCGTGAACGCTAGTGCCGGCGAGCTCATCCTGTCTGGTACGGGCTTGTCATGGTTTAGCCGCCGTCGCTCATCAGGCAGCAGAATCGGCGCTTTTATGCGCTAACGGCTTCGTCGCCTCGGCGCCAGGGCGCTCGAGCGCCCGCAGGTGAGCGAGTGCGTCATCGATGAGCGCGCCGACGTGCTCGTTACGCAGGGCGTACTGGCGTGTGCGTCCGATGCGTTGCACGCTGACGACGGACTGCTGGCGCAGGACGCGCAGCTGATGCGAGACCGCGGATTGCTCCATCCCAACCGCCTCGACGATCTTCGAGACGGTGCGCGGCGCGCCCCGCAGGCACACGAGGATCTGAAGCCTGCTGGGGGTCGAAAGCGCGAACATCGTGTCGGCCATCCGCTCGGCCATCGCCGCTGACAGTTGCGCGCTGTGATCGGGAGGTCTCGTCAACTGCAGTCCTCAGGTCCGTCGTGAGTCGTATGCGGTGCGCCGCGATCGGTGCCGCGGTGGGTGTGGGGTGTCGACCGCAAGCCACGTATCATATGTAGAGTGCTTCACTCTTTCATAGGTACACGTCGGCCCTCTGCACGCCAGAGCTGGCCGGCAGCTCGAGCTCGCCGTGCTGCTGAACGTCGCGATCACGCACACACAGGCTCCGTACTCGCGGATGGTAACGACGCGCCCGACGCGGTGGGCGCGATCGATGCGGTGGGCGCGATCGCGGGCCCGGCGCGAGTGTGATGCGCCGGGTGTGGAGGGCGATCGTCGGCTGCCTGCTGGTGGTCGCGCTCAGTGCCGCCGCGACGGTGGTAGCGATCAAGGGCGAGATCAGCACCCTGGCGGGCGATCTGAGCTTCCACAAGGCGATCGCGCTGTCGGCGCGCTCGCTGGCGCCTGTTGGCTTTGGTGATCCCGAGACGATCCTGCTGATCGGCAACGATCAGCGCAACCACACCACTACCGCGCCGGTGCTGCCGCACTCCAACGAGATGCTGCTCGTGCGGATCGACCCGAGCAAGCCGTGGATCTCGATGATGTCGATCCCGCGCGAGCTCGAAGTCACGTTTCAGACCGCGAACGGGCCCGTCAGCACTCGCCTCAACGCCGCGCTCATCTACGGCGGCATGCCGTTACTGCTCTCGACGATCAAGCAGCTCACGGGCGTGTCCATCAATCACGTGGTGATGATCGACTTCAACGAGTTCAAAAACGCCGTCAACGAGATCGGGTGTGTCTACACGACCATCGACGAGCGCTACTACCATGTCAACACGCCTTATGACGAGCAGTATCAGGAGATCAATCTGCAGCCCGGATACCAGAAGCTGTGTGGTACCGGAGCGCTGCAGTACGTCTCCTACCGGCACGGCGACACCTCGCTCGTGCGCGACGCCCGCGACCAAGACTTCCTGCTCGATGTCAAGAAGGAATATGGCCCGACGCTGCTGGAGAACATCCATAAGTTCGAGCGGATCTTCGGGCAGACCGTGGAGGTCGATCGTGGGCTGCAGACCGACAGCGGCGTGGAGAACCTGCTCGGGACGCTGATCTCGAGCGAGTCGCTGCGCGTCCGTCAGGTTCAGTTCCAGGTCGACCTGCAGCCGATCGGTGCGAACCCGTGCAACTGCGACACCGCGACTCCGCAGGAGATCGCCGCCAGCGTGCGGTCGTTCCTATACGGCATCGACACGCTTCCTACGCAGAGCACGGTCGCCGCTGCGCACGCCGTCCAGCGCCGCAACGCGGCAGCCAACCTGCCGCTCGTGCCGACCTCGGCTGCCGAGCTGGCGCAAGCCAGGGCGAGTGCTCCCAACATGCCGATCACACTCGAGTTCCCGCGGGTTCAGGACGTCGGGGTTAGTGCACTGCCGGTCGATCTGCGCAGCTATCTGATACATGGCCCTGACGGGAGCGCATACCCCGCTTATGTAGCAGTGTTCTCCGCCGGGTTGCTGGGCCAGTACTACGACGTGCAGGGAATGACCTGGATCGGCGCGCCGATGTTCGCAAACCCCGATCAGACGATTACAGTCGGCGGGCGGAACTACTCGCTGTATTACTCCGGAGAGCACCTTGCGGTCGTGGCCTGGTATGCGAACGGCGCCGTGTACTGGGTGCACAACACGCTGACTGACGCGGTCGGAAACGGCGAACTATGGCGATCGCCGAGCAGACGGCGCCGATCGGGACGCCCGAGAGCGTCGCAGCAGTAAGGCGCGCGACTCTGCACGTCGCCACGGTGCCGGCGCGGGCCGGCGCGCCGACTGACACCGACGTGGAACACAAGCTGGGATTGATCGGCGGCCTGCTGGCGCTGCTCGCCGTGCCGCTTGTGTGCCTCGCGATGCTGCGCCGCAGGCGCGAGTTATCCGAACTCCGGGACCAATTGAGTGCCAGGCTTGACGAGCTCGCGCGGCTCGGGGCTTGGGATGGGAGGCGTCACCCTGGGGCGGGCCCAGATTGACCCGCCCGTTGACGGCGGCTGCGATCACAGACACCAAGGGTGATCTAGCTAGCCCACTTCGGTCTACAAGGTCAATGGTCGCGCGGTCCTCCGAGTCGGGTGGACCGACGCCGATCCCTACCGGGCTGACCAACCGCTCCAGCGATCGACGTCAACCGCGAGCACGACCCCGGTCGTCTGTTGCTGGGGATACCGCTCGCGCAGCAGCGCGACCGCGCGCTGCGCTTCCTGCTCGTCGGGCTCCAGCACGCGCCCGCGACCGTCTGCCCTTGCCCACCAGAGTGCACTCCAGTCGGTGTCCTCGTAATGGTCGACGAGCAGCGCCACAAACGGGTTCTCGCGGACGTTGGCGAGCCTTCGCAGCGCGGTGGTCCGCTTCGGTTTGGTGTCTACCGTGCTGTAGATCTGCTCGCCGCGGACGGCGAATACGATCGGCACGATGTGCGGCACGCCGTTCGCCGCGGCCGTGGCCAGATGCGCAACGCGCCCGCCGGCAAAACGCGCCCGCGCCTGACTACCGGTCACGCCTCACCGGTCAGCTCGACGATCGTCGGCTGCCACCGTTCGGGCTGTTCGCGCCCACCAGGCCCGCTCACTGGGAGCCGGCGGCGTCCAGCCACCGACTGAGGGCGCTGCGTCCCGATTGCGTCACCTCGCCGTTGGCGGCAATCCAGTCGCGGGCGCGCAACTCTCCCACGAGTCCCAGCATGTCACTGGGCGCCGGCCCCTCACCGTGAGCGACGAGCGCATGACTGCCGGGCTCCACCGTCCAGCGGCCGGAATCCAAGGCGGCCAGCGCCGTGCCCTGCGCTGCGGTGGGCAGATCCATCGGATGCGGTCCGCCGCGGTGCAGTCGCCGGTCGCGATGCGCGGTCTCCGCTCCCGTGCGAGCGCTCCACAGCGGCAGATCGTCGACTTGGTCGCGCAGCCAGTCGACGGCGCCCTCGACGAACTCCCTGGCACGAACCGGATCAACGCCGATCGCCCCCGCGATCTCGTCGAGATCCACCTGCGCGGCACGGTCCATCGAGTGGTTGACCACTTCGCGTGCGAACGAGCGCAGCATCTCCTCGAAGCTGTCGTCGCCCGAGTCGTCTCCGAACATGCACGAATGATCGCACGCTCACAGAGCGAGCCGCATATCCTTGCCTGCCGATGGATTCCGCTGCCGAGCGCGTCGCCCGCTTCATGTGTTCGCTCGAGACCGCGGTTCGCGAGGTCGCTCCGGGTGAGTGGGGTCTGGTGCTTGATGCGGGTGGGTACGTGCTGAACGTCGGCGTGGCGATCCGGGGCGCGTTTCTGCGGGCGCAGGCGGCGGTACTGCCCGGCGGCGTGATCGACCCGCACCAGCTGCTCTACTGGAATCGCCAGGCCCCGCTAGTTTGCTTTGCCGAGAACCGGGCTGGTGAGGTGTTCGTCTGCGGGGAGCTTCCGTTGGAGTCGCTGGAGACCGAGACGCTCGACCGCTTTCTCGGGCTGCTTGTCGCCAGCGCCAGCCGCGCGCGCGAGTTCGCGATTCGGAGCGCCTGACGCCTGACCGGAAGGTAAGCATTGGCGCATTAAAGCGCCGCCGATGATTGCCGATCAACCGGGGTGCTGCCGACCCTCGATTGGAGTCCCCGAGATGCCTGACCCGATCCACCTTCTCGTCGTACGTGCTGGCGGCCTCGCCTGGGCGCTTCCCATGGCGTCGGTCGAGCAGACGTTCGACCTCCGCGAACACGCACCACGCCAGGTTGGACACGCCAGGTTCTTGCGTTTTCGCGGCCAGATACTCGAGGTTGTCAACCTCGCCGAGCGTCTTTACCTCAACTCCGAGAGCCCCTCGGCGGCTGTCGTCGTGTGGGCGGCCGGGCGCCGGCGCGCGTTCGCTGTGGACGAGCTGATCGGTCAGCTCCTGGTCGACCGGCGCGAGATGCCCGGCCTCGCCACGGGCGACTTCGCCAGCGGTGTCGTGCTGCACGACGATCAGGTCATTCCGATCCTGGAGCCGGGCGCGATCGCCGGGGCGTGGACGGTGGGGGATACGGGCTCACTCGGGTTCAACGAGCTGCAGCAAAGCGCTCTACGGGAGATCGCGAACATCGGCTCGGGCCACGCGGCAACCGCCCTCTCGCAGCTGCTCGGCCGGCCAGTCGAGATCGGCTACTCGGAGGCACTGCTCACGGTTCTCGCCGAGGCGATCGATCGTATCGGCGCTCCGATGAGCCGCTCGGCGGTCGTGGACACGCCGATCCGCGCCGATGGTGGCACTGTCCTGCTGGTCTTCCCCGACGATACCGGCGAGCAGCTCTGCCAGCTGCTCGGCACCAGCCTTTCAGAGGAGATCGGGCTCACCGCCCTGCAGGAGGTCGGCAACATCCTCGCCACGTCCTACCTGAACGCGATCGTTGAGATGACGGGGATGGAGCTCGCACCCGAGCCGCCGACCGTCGAAGTCGACCTTCTCGGTCAGCTGCTCGCTCAGAGCGCCGCCAGCGGCGGCAGCCCGACAGACCCCACCGTCCTGATGCGGTCCCAGCTCACTGTCGAAGCGTCGACAGCCAAGTTCTCTTTCCTGTTCGTTCCTCGCATCGGTTCAGTCGAGACATTGCTCGACAAGCTCGGCGTCGGCAGCCGTCAAGCCGCCTGAGCCCGCCCCCCCTGGGGAGGCGCCGATATGGATATGCCGAGCGTGACCGTCGCTTCGCGGGAGGCGGCGATATGCCGAGCATGAGCGTCGCTTCGCGGGAGGCGCGCATATGCCGAGCGTGACCGTGCACAAAGGCGGCGATCGCGCCCGTTAGTCCGCCAGGAATAGCGCGATGGGTCCCGGCTCCTCTATGCCTCGACGCATTCGAGCTCGCCGATCAGTGAGATGGCTACGCCAACCAAGCAAGCTCGCATCGATCAGGAAGCGCTCAGGCGCGCCGCCCGCAGCGTTCGGCATCCGCTCGCGCGAGCGCTGCTTGTGCTGACCTTCACCACCGGCCTCGTGGACGCCGTTAGCTATCTGGGGCTGGGCCACGTGTTCACCGCGAACATGACCGGGAACATCGTGCTCCTCGGCTTCGGTCTCGCGGACATCCGAGGACTGCCCGTCCTGGCGCCGCTGGTCTCGCTCGGCTCGTTCCTGCTAGGCGCCGTCGCCGGAGGCCTGCTCGCAAAACGAATCGGAGACCGCCACCGGCGACACATCGCCATCGCACTCGGGATCGAGAGCGGCCTGATTGCCATCGCGGCCGTCCTGGCCGCCACGGTCGCGGTCGGCCCAAACAAGCTCTCCGGCGACATCGTGATCGCGTTGCTGGCGCTCGCGATGGGCGTTCGAAATGCGACCGTGCGGCGCGTTGGCGTGCCTGATCTGACGACAACGGTGCTCACACTCACGCTGACCGGACTCGCAGCCGACTCGCCCCTTGCCGGCGGCTCCGGCACGGGCTCCGTCCGCAGGATCGCCGCGGCGCTCGCGATGCTGACCGGGGCGCTATCCGGAGCCCTGCTACTAAAGACCAGCCTGGTTCTTCCGCTCGCCGCGGCAGCCGGACTCGCGTTGGTCACCTGGCTCGTCTACGTTCCAGCCGCTAGGCACGCGCAATGAGCAATTCAGAGGCGGCTGCGCCTCCGGCTCGAGCGCGCAATTGATCGCGCATACGACGGGCAACCCGGGCGCTCACCAGCCACGACAGGCCAAGTCACACACGAACGAGATCGCCCCGGACCCGCACGCCGGCCGCGCCAGGACCGGTTTGGCGCGGGCGCCGGGGCCAACCTCTGGCCCGCCGCGGACGGCGAGCGCTGCGCTGCGCTTGGCAGTCAGTCGTCGTTGAGCGTCTGATCAAACGACTCGGCCTGATTCATCGTGTCCTGCATCGTCTGCTCGGCCTGCTGCTCCTCCTCCTGCACCAGCTCCTGCTCATCCCCCTGGCTCTCGG
>JBKQKK010000094.1:0-20616 GCA_052147535.1 Solirubrobacteraceae bacterium
TGAGATTCCAGGCACGGCCACGCCCGAGCCTCACCGAGTTCACGCTATGCGTGTGCCTGCCAATCGTGTTCACAGCGATCGCGATCCAGATCTTCGTCTCGATCAACTTCTTCGCCGGCGACTTCCACAAAGAGTTCTGGCCGGCGGGCCTGCGCGTCCTGCATGGACAGAGCCCGTACGTGTTGCAGCGCGAACAGATCGATAGCGGTCGGGCGTTCCCGTATCCGGCGCCGGCGGCGTTGCTGCTCGCGCCTTTCGCGCTGCTACCGCATGGTGTCAGCGACGTCCTGTTCACGCTGATTTGCTTCGCGGCCCTGTTCGCGACGCTGTGGGTGCTGAACGTCCGTGACTGGCGCCTGTACGGGCTCGTGCTGCTGGGCGCGCCGGTCGTCAACGCCTGGCAGACCGCGAACCTGACGTTGCTACTCGGACTCGGGATCGCGCTCGTCTGGCGTTACCGTGACCGCCCTGCGGCGGCAGGCGTGGTGGCCGCGCTGATCGTGTCGCTGAAGCCGTTCGTATGGCCGATCGCGATCTGGCTGCTAGTCACGCGGCGCTACGCGGCGGCCCTGTATTGCCTGCTCGCCGGCCTGCTCGTCAACGGCGCCGCGTTCGCAGTGCTCGGCTTCGGCGAGATCGGCCGCTACCTAAGCGATGCGAGCAAGGTGTCGGGCGAGTTCTTCCGCCACGCCTACACGGCCACGGCGCTCGCACTGCACCTCGGCTTCGGCACCGCCGCGGCGGCGGCGATCGGCGTGATCGCCGCCGTGGTCGTGCTGTACGCCTGCGTGGTGCTTGGTCGCCGTGGCGACGAGCTTGGCGCGCTGGCGCTGTGCGTGGCGCTGATGTTCGCTGCCACGCCGGTGCTGTGGATGCACTACTTCGCGCTCGCGCTGGTGCCGCTCGCGATCGCGCGGCCCCGTCTGGAGCCCGTTTGGGCGCTGCCGATCGTGTTGATCGTCTGCGGCTCCCGGAGCACCGAGGCCTGGCAGATCGTCCTGACGCTGCTCGTGATCGCCGTCCTGATCGGCGCCGCGGTGAGGCGCCCTCGCGCCGAGTTCGACGCCCGCGCGTTGCGCGCGTCAGCCGGTCTTCCCAACGCCGCCTAGCCGTGTCCGCCACAGCAGCAGACAAGGACCTATCGGCGGTCCGACTCGCGGTCGTGGTGGCGCTGATGACCGCCGTGATCGGGCTTGTGGGCGTGGTCGGCGCGGACGCCCGCTGGCTGGCCGCGCTTGGCCACATCATCGTCGAACGGGGGGCGATCCCGGCGGGGGTCCCGTTCGCGGCCGCGCACACCAGCCACTGGGCCAACACGTTGGTGCTCGCGGAGGTCGCGTTCGACGGGCTCGAGGCTGCGCTGGGTGATCGCGGCCTGATCCTCGCCCAGCTTGTCGCCGTCGCGCTCGCGCTGGCGGTGCTGGCGCGCGATGCGCGCGCCGATGGCGCCGACGCGTCGGGCATCGCGAGCGCCCTCGCGCTCGCGGCGCTCGGGTCGCTCGCGAGCCTCGCCGTGGCACGAGTGCAGTTGTTCTCGCTGGTTCTGTTCCCGCTGCTGCTGGCGCTGTTGCGCGCCGAGCAGCGCCAGCCGTCGCGCCGGATCTACTTGGCGCTCGCGCTGCTGGCGCTGTGGTCGAACTTGCATGGGGCGGCTCTGCTCGGCCTTGCCGTGCTGTGGGCCTACCTGGCGTTGTCTCGCGCGCGCGACGATCGCGTGAGGGCGATCGTCGTCGGCGTCGGAGCGCTCCCGGCGATGTGCCTTACGCCGGCGGGCCTCAGGACGGTTGACTATTACAGCGGTCTGGTGACCAACGTCGCGGCGCGGCGCGGTGTCGGCCTCTGGGCGCCGCTTGGCACAAGCCCGCTCGACCTGCTGCTGATCGCGGCGGCGCTGATGCTGCTCGCCCGCGCGTGGCGCCGGAGGCCGGCGCTGTGGGAGCTGGTCGTGATCGTTGCGCTGGCGGCGCTGACCGTAAAGGCCTCGCGCGACGGCGTCTGGCTGCTGTTCGTTCTCGTCGCGCCGGCTGCGCACAGCACTCGCGCCAAGCGTCAGTGGAACGGTCTGCTGCCAATCGGCGCCGTCGTCGCGGTGGCGCTGCTGGTGTTCGACGGGGCGCGTCCACTGACGCCGGTCGGTGCCAGCCGCGCGCTCGTGCGCCGGGCGCTGGTGCTGGCGCACGGAAGCCCGATCCTGGCCGACGCGATCGCGGCCGAGCAGGTCGCGCTCGCCGGCGGGCGGATCTGGGCGGGCAACCCGCTCGATGCCTTCTCGCACCGCGTCCAGGGGTCATATCTCGACTGGGTGAGCGGCGCCCCGAGCGGTCGCGCCGCGCTCGCCAACCGTCAGGTGAACGTCGTGCTGGTGACGCGGGGAACTGCGCAGCAGTCGCTGACGAGCTCCGATCGTGAGTTCGTCGCTGTCGCGTCGGACCACTGGGCAACGATCTACGTGCGGCGCGCCGTCGCCAAGCCGCGGCGCGGCGCGGCGCGGGTGGCGTAGGCTGAACCATCTGGCTGGCGCTGCGTCATGGATACGACCATGACCGCTCCGAACACGCACAGCGCCAGGACATGCGCCCAATCGCCGGGATGGTCGGCTGGCGTCAGCAGCAGGACGATCGGCAGCGCCCAGATCGGGCTCAGCCGTGGCCGCGCAAGCGCGAGCGGCAGGACGATCAGCGCCAGGTAGTGCGATTCGACCAGCGGTGAGGCGAGCAGGCACGCGGCCAGGCAAGCGCTGATGACGATGCGATCGCGCTGCTCGCCGCGGACCCGCAGTGCCGCGGCAATCGTCACCGCGGCGGCGGTGAAGCCGATTGCGTAGGCGGCCGTTTCGCTGGCGCCAAGGTGCAGTGCGAGGCCGATCAGGCTGTAGCCGCGGTGCTCGTCAGGTCCGCGGACCGCTCCTAGCACGTGAACGTACCGGGACACCTGATCGAAGCCCACCACCCACCAGCTGATCACATTCACCAGGATCGTGACGGCAATCGTCCAGGCCAGAGCCCGGAAGCGGCGCGTAGCAAGCAGCCAGATGGCGATCAGGACCGGGAAGATCTTGACGCAGATCAGCAGCGCCAGCACTGATCCTACGATCCGTGGGCGATCGCGAAAGTGCCAGCAAGCCGCGAGGCCCAGCAGTATCAGCAACGAGACGTTGGCGGTTTCATAGCCGACGATCACGGGTTGCCAGAACATGATGATTCCGAAGATCCGCCAATCGCGGATGCCCAGCAGCCAGAGGCTTACCGGCCCCGCGGCGAGCACCAGTGTGCTGAACAGCCAGTCCGCGATGACGTGCGGGAGCAGGGCGAACGGCACGAACAGGAGTGCGGCGGGGGCAGGGTAGTTGAGCGCCTGCACCGGAGCTAGCGTGTACGGGCTGCGCCCCTCCAGCAGGCGCCGCCCGGCGGCCCAATACCAGCTGTGGAAGTCCACCGCGAAGTTGTGCAACGAATGAGTCAGAAGGACAACGACGGGGACTGTCAAGATCGGCAGCACGCCGAGCAGCAGATGCTCGGCCGCTGCGGCGAAGCCGTTCGGCGATGACCGTCTCGTGCGGTGGCCGCGTGCTGTGATGATGGCCTCAGGCATTGCGATTTGCGTAGCTTGTGGTCAGCAGCCGCTCGACCGACCTGGCGAGCCTTGGGTCCAGCGCAGATCCCATCCGTCGAATCCTACGTGCGCGATATCCAGCCAATCTCAGACCATCGTCTGATATGACCTAGACGAAGGTCTGGTTCTGGCGGTTACGGCAGGCGGTTACATTGGACTATTCCTGAACGGGCGCCATCAACGCCGCTGCTGATCGCGCTCCGACAGGTCACGAGCGTGCTGGTGTTCGCACTGCTCCCGCTCGCGCTCGCCGCGCTGATGATCGCGGTGACGCTGGGGGGCGCCAGCTTCTTCTACGACTTCATCGGCGACCTCTACGACGCCGGGCGCGCGATCCTGCATGGGCGCAACCCCTACGACGCCGCGTTGCTCGCGCATCTCGCTGCGCTGCAGCTGGCCGGCGGCGCTCCTGCGCACACGTTCGCTGTTCCCGTCTATCCGGCGCCGGCGCTGCTGGTGGTGACACCGCTGGCGTTACTCGGCGCGCGTGCGTCCGGGCTGATCTTCACGCTGCTGGCGATCGTCGCGATGCTCGCCGGCCTGAGGCTGCTCGGCGTGCGCGACTGGCGTTGCTACGGCGCCGCCTTCCTGAGCTGGCCGCTGCTGCACTCGTTGCGCCTCGGTCAGGTCAACGAGTTTCTCGTGCTCGGCGCCGGCGTCGCGTGGCACTGGCGGGCGCGACTGTGGCCCGCCGCCGTGGCGGTCGCCTCGCTGGTGGCCGCGAAGCTGTTCCTGTGGCCGCTGGGGGTCTGGCTGCTGGTCAGCGGGCGCTGGCGCGCCGGCCTGCTGGCAGCGGCACTCGCCGTCGGCGTAACGCTCGTGGCGTGGGCTGCGATCGGCTTCGACGGCCTCAGCTCGTATCCGCGGATGCTCAGCGACCTGTCGTCGGTCGAGGGCGCGGCGGGCGTGTCGCTCCTCAGCGTCGCCGCCGCGCTCGGCCTCTCACGGGCGGCCGGCGACGTGCTGACGCTGCTGGCCACGGCCGGCCTGCTCGCCGGCGTCTGGTGGTTGGCGCGCGCGGGCGCGCGCGGGCGCGACGCGCGCCACCCCGGGCGCGACTGCAGCGACCCCGGTCGCGACTGCAGCGACCCCGGTCGCGACTGCAGCGACTCCGGTCACGACTGCAGCGACCCCGCGCGCGACATGCAGGACCGCGCTTGCGCTGGCTGCGACGGCGAGCGCCGCGCGTTCGGGCTGGCGGTGATGGCGGCGCTGTGCGGCTCGCCGGTGCTCTGGCCCCACTACCTGACGCTCGTGTTCGTGCCGATCGCGCTATTGGAGCCGGAGCTCTCGGTGCTGTGGCTGGTGCCGCTGCTCGCGTATCTGGCGCCCGTCGAGCTGACCGGCGGCGACATCTTCAAGATGCTTCCGTACGTCGCGATCGAGCTGATCGTGCTCGCCAGGTTGTGCCTGCGCGACGCCGGTCCGCCACGCGAGCGGCGCATCGGCGCTGCGCAAGCTCGCGGACCGACCCTGCCGGGCCGCGCAGGCCCGGCTGTTAGACTTCGCCGTGGCCTTGAATGACCTTGCAGTTTGCTTCCGTTAATCCGGCAAAGTTGTCGGCTATTGGTCCGCAGCGTCCAATAGCATGGATTACTGACGAACAGGCCGCAGCCCTGGAAAGCCACCCGACCGATCAGTTAGAGTCCCGCCACCCGAGAGACAGCATATGTTCGAGCGATTTACAGAGCGAGCCCGCCAGGTAGTTGTTCTGGCGCAGGAAGAAGCCAGGACGCTCAAGCACAACTACATCGGGACCGAGCACATTCTGCTGGGACTGCTCCGCGAGGAGGAAGGTCTTGCAGCTCGTGTGCTCGAGTCGCTGGAGATCACGGTCGATCGCGTCCGTGCCCAGGTTGTGCGGATCGTCGGCTCCGGCGAGGAGGTGACCGCCGGCCAGATCCCGTTTACGCCGCGTGCCAAGAAGGTGCTTGAGTTGGCTCTAAGAGAGGCGCTCAGCCTCGGGCACAACTACATCGGCACGGAGCATATCCTGCTTGGTCTCGTGCGCGAGAACGAGGGCGTCGCCGCCCGCATCCTGCTGGACTTCGACGCTGACTCGGAGAAGATCCGCAACGAGGTGATCCGGATGCTGTCCGGTCCCGCCAGTCGACAGCGGGGCCCGGCCGGCGCCTCGGCAGCAGGCCCCGGTGCCGCCTCCGGCGAGGCGAAGAAGTCCTCGAAGCTGCTCGATCAGTTCGGTCGCAACCTGACCAAGCTGGCGGCTGACGGCAAGCTCGACCCGGTCGTCGGGCGCGAGACCGAGATTGAGCGGATCATGCAGATCCTCAGCCGCCGCACCAAGAACAATCCGGTGCTGGTCGGCGAGCCGGGGGTCGGCAAGACGGCGGTCGTCGAGGGCCTCGCGCAGCGGATCACCAACGCCGACGTTCCCGAGCTGCTGAAGAACAAGCAGATCTACACGCTCGACCTGGCCGCCCTGGTCGCGGGCTCCAAGTATCGAGGGGAATTCGAGGAGCGCCTCAAGAAGGTGATGAAGGAGATCACCCAGCGAGGCGACATCATCCTGTTCATCGACGAGTTGCACAACCTCGTCGGCGCGGGTGCCGCGGAGGGAGCGATCGACGCGGCGTCGATCCTGAAGCCCGCGCTTGCCCGTGGCGAGCTGCAGACGATTGGCGCGACCACGCTCGAGGAGTACCGCAAGTACCTCGAGCGCGACTCCGCGCTCGAGCGCCGCTTCCAGAAGATCACGGTCGACCAGCCCAGCAAGGAGGAGACCGTTCAGATCCTCAAGGGCCTGCGCGACCGCTACGAGCAGCACCACAAAGTGAACATCACCGACGAGGCGCTCGAGGCCGCAGCCGAACTGGCCGACCGCTACATCTCCGATCGCTTCCTGCCGGACAAGGCGATCGATCTGATCGACGAGGCCGCTTCGCGGATGCGGATCAAGTCGATGACATCGCCGCCGATCTACCGTGACCTCGAGGATGAGATCACCGAGACCAGGCGCGCGAAGGAGGCCGCGATCGAGGCGCAGGAGTTCGAGAAGGCCGCCAACCTGCGTGATCAGGAGCGCCGGTTGGTGCAGCGCAAGCGCGAGCTCACCGACCAGTGGGAGGCGGGCGAGTCGACCGAGCGCCCCTCGATCGGCGAGGAGGAGATCGCCGACATCGTCTCGATGTGGACCGGCATCCCCGTGTTCAAGCTGACTGAGGCTGAGACGGCGAAGCTGATGCGCATGGAGGAGGAGCTGCACAAGCGCGTGATCGGCCAGCATCCCGCGATCGAAGTGATCTCGAAGGCGATCCGCCGCTCGCGCGCCGGCTTGAAGGACCCCAAGCGGCCGACCGGCTCGTTCATCTTCCTGGGACCGAGCGGCGTCGGCAAGACCGAGCTGGCGCGGACGCTCGCCGAGTTCCTGTTCGGCGACGAGGACACGATGATCCGGATCGACATGTCCGAGTACATGGAGAAGCACGCGGTCAGCCGCCTGGTCGGCTCGCCGCCCGGATACATCGGCTACGACGAGGGCGGCCAGCTCACCGAGGCGGTGCGCCGCAAGCCGTTCAGCGTGCTGCTGCTCGACGAGATCGAGAAAGCGCATCCGGACGTGTTCAACATCCTGCTGCAGATCCTCGAAGACGGCCGCCTGACCGACGCCCAAGGGCGCACGGTCGACTTCCGTCACTGCATCGTGATCATGACCTCGAACATCGGCGCGGCTGAGATCGCGCGCAACACGCCGCTCGGCTTCGCGGTCTCCGACGACGAGACCGGGATCAGCTACGAGGACATGAAGAACCGCATCATGGGCGAGCTGAAGAAGGTCTTCCGTCCCGAGTTCGTGAACCGCATCGACGACGTGATCGTGTTCCACAAGCTCAGCAAGGTCGAGATCAAGGAGATCGTCGACCTGCTGCTGCGGCGGATCCGCGAGTCGATGGCAGACCGCGAGCTACAGCTCGAGCTGACCGACCCCGCCAAGGACCTGCTCGTCGAGAAGGGCTGGGATCCGGCGATGGGAGCACGTCCGCTGCGCCGTGCGATCCAGCGCTACATCGAGGACCCGCTCGCCGACTTCGTCCTGCGTGCCGTGGTTCCGAGCGGTTCGACGGTCCTCGTCGAGCCCGCGCCGCCAGAGGATCCAGAGGAGCGCGAAGTGATGCTCTCGGTGATCGAGCCGGTGCCAAAGCCGACCCCGGTGGGGGTCGGTGCCGAGGGCGGCGATGAGCCGAGCGGCACCGAGACCGCTGAGGAGCAGTCCGAGAGCGACTCTCCCGCCGAGGGCGAGTAGCCCGGTCGCGCGTAGCCCGGTCAGCGCACCGCAGGAGAGGGGCGCCACCAGTCGTGGGTGGCGCCTCGGGCGATTAACGCCGACGTAGCCCCAGGTAGCTCGTGGGTGGCGCCTCAGGCGATGAACGCCCAGGTCGCGAACTCGAACGAGTAGAAACCGAGCAGCAGCACGCAGATCGGCACGATCGCGCGCAGCAGCCGATGCTCGCTGATCCACGCGCCGGCGGCCATCCACAGCGGGAAGATCGTCAGCGTGTAACGATCGAGGCCTTCCAGGGGCTGAATCTTCGTCTGACTGAAGATGCACGCCAGCAGCGACAGGGCCGCGTACGCGCCGTAGGCGGGCGGCAGGCGGCGTAGCGCGCCGACCAGCGCGCAGGCGGCCACGATCAGCACCACGAGTAGCAGGACACTGTCGAACTGCGGCGAGAACGGACCCTCCAGCGAAGGCGAGAACGGCTTGACGCCCGACAGCGGCGAGACCAGCCCGCGCGCGGCCGCTGCCAAAGCCGACAGCACGGTGGCTACCGGTCCGGCTCCGTCGAAGCGATGGGCATGCTGGTTGGTGAGCGGCGCCAGCCACCCGTAGCCGGCGCCGGACATGTACGCAAGGAAGCCGAACAAGGCCGCAGGCGCCAGCAGCAGCCATGCCAGTCGTCGGTCGAGTCGACCGCTGCGCTCCCGGGACATCATGAAGATCGGCACGATCAGCAGGATGCCGGTCACGCGCGTCAGCGTTGCGAGCGCCGCCAGCACCGCTGCGATTCGCATGCGATCCTGGCGCGCCGCGTAGAGCGATCCCACCGACAGGGCGAGGAACAGCGACTCGGTGTAGACGGCCGTGAAGAACAAGGAGACGGGCGCGACCATCAGCAGGATCACGGTTGCGTAGGCCGCGCGGCGCCCGAGCTCGAACTCGGTCAGGCGTAACAGCAGCAGCAGCCCGGCGACGAACGATGCGGCGCTGATCAGCACTCCCGCGATCGCGTACGAGGAGAGCACGCGACCTGCGAAGGCGAGCAGCAGCGGGTAGAGCGGGAACAGAATCGTCTCGCGAGCCTGCGTGTAGCCGTGCTGGGCGATGCTCAGGTAGCCGACGGCGTCCCATCGCACGGCCGCCGCGCCCAGCACGTTCCCCACCCGACCGAAGCGCTCGCTCAGACGAGCGGTGTCGACCGCGGCCCAGCCCGCGACGCGAGCCGCCAGCAGTGCGCCCGCGACGGCGCCGCAGAGCACTATCGCGCGCGAGATTGCAAACACGATCACGACCGTGCGGGCCTCTTGCTCGGCTCCGGAGCCGCGCCCGGATGTCGTCAGGACCGTCCCGTAGCCTCGAGGTTGCATGCCCCAGTCTAAGTCGATCCACGTTTGCGGTGCGTGCGGGCACGAGTCGTTGCGTTGGGCGGGGCAGTGCCCTGGCTGTGGCGAGTGGAACACGCTGGTGGAGGAGCCGCGCAACGGCGGCGGCGCGCTCGGATCGCGCCCGCGGGTTGCCGGCGCCGCCGTCGTGCCGGTCGCGCTCGGGGCGATCGCAGCGATCGAGCACGAGCGCTTGAGCACCGGGATCGGCGAGCTTGACAGCGTCCTCGGCGGCGGGCTTGTGCCCGGGTCGCTGGTGCTGCTCGGCGGCGCTCCCGGGATCGGCAAGTCGACGCTCACGACGATGGTGCTCGCGAACCTGGTCGCGGCCGGTCGCCGCGTGCTGTATGTCTCCGCCGAGGAGTCCGCCGCGCAGATCCGCCTGCGCGCGCAGCGACTGAAGGGAGGCGAGCCGCTGCGGATTCCGGTGATCGCCGAAACCGATCTGCAGACCGTCCTGGCGACGCTCGTGCACGAGCGACCGGACGTGTGCGTCGTTGACTCTGTGCAGACGCTGCACTGCGCGGAGCTGGCGAGCGCCGCCGGCTCGGTCGCGCAGGTCCGCGAGGTGGCCGGAGAGATCCTGCGGCTCGCGAAGGCGCAGCGGACGGCGGTGTTGCTTGTCGGTCACGTCACGAAGGACGGCGCGCTCGCCGGCCCGCGCGTGCTCGAGCATCTGGTCGACTGCGTGCTGCAGTTCGAGGGGGAGCGCGAGCGCACCTACCGGACGGTGCGGGCGATCAAGAACCGCTTCGGCTCGACCAGCGAGGCGGGCGTCTTCGAGATGCATGACCACGGCCTGGTCGAGGTGCTCGACGCGTCCGCTCGGTTCGTCTCGCAGGCGACGCGCGCGCCGGGCAGCGTCGTGCTGTGCGCGATGGAGGGATCGCGTCCTCTGCTGGTCGAGGTCCAGGCGCTCGTCTCACCATCGGAGATCGTGCCGCCGCGCCGGGTGGCGACGGGGATCGACCGTAATCGCCTCGCGCTCGTGCTGGCCGTGCTGGCGCGCCACGCAGGCGTTGGCGTGGGTGCCGCCGATGTGTTTGTCAACGTTGTCGGCGGCGTCCGGGTCGACGAGCCCGGCGCGGATCTGGCCGTCGCGCTCGCGGTTGCCAGCGCCGCCCGCGGGGTCTCGCTCAGCTCGGACGCCGAGCGCCCGCTCGCGTGCTTCGGCGAGCTCGGCCTGACCGGCGAGTTGCGCACCGTCGCTCACGCCGACCGCCGTCTCGCGGAGGCCGCGAGATTCGGCTTGAAGCGCAGCTTGCATCCGGAGACGCATCAGAACATCGCAGCAACGCTGCGCAGCGCGCTGTCCCGCTCGGAATGAACAGCGGCGCGGGTGGTAACGCGTGTACGTTGCCGAATCCCGGCTAAAATCAGGATCCATGGCTTCGCGATCCGGGGAAGAGCTCAAAGAGGAGCTCGAGTCTCGACAGGAGTCCCGGATGGTGAGGGCGCTCGAGATGGTTGCGCCAGGAACTGCGCTGCGTGAAGGTGTTGACAACATCCTCCACGCACACACCGGCGGACTGATCGTGATCGCCGACATCGACGAGCTCGCGTTCATGTTCTCGGGTGGGATCAAGCTCGACCTCGAATACTCGCCGGCGCTGCTGTACGAGCTGGCGAAGATGGACGGCGCGATCGCGCTGAGCGCCAACGCGACGAAGATCGCTTACGCGAACGTTCAGCTGACTCCCGATCCGACGATCCACACCTCGGAGACCGGAACCCGCCACCGCACGGCGGAGCGCGTCTCCAAGCAGACAGACGCGCTCGTGGTGGCGATCTCGGAGCGGCGCGAGGTCGTATCGCTGTACGTAGACGGCACGCGCTACATCCTTGAGGACATCCCGGTCGTCCTCGCCAAGGCAAATCAGGCGCTCGCGACGCTGGATAAGTACCGCAGCCGCTTGGACCAGGTGTCCACCCGCCTTACCGCGCTCGAGTTCGAAGGGGGCGCGACGCTGCACGACGTGCTGACGGTGCTGCAGCGGGCCGAGCTGGTAACGCGCATGGCGGTCGAGATCGAGCGCTACATCGTCGAGCTGGGCACCGAGGGACGGCTGATCGAGATGCAGCTGGACGAGACGATGGTCGGTGTCTCCGCTGACAAGGCCGCGCTTGTCCACGACTACCTCGTGGAGGACACCGACGAGGGCTTCTCGCTCGGCTCCGATCAACTCGTGCGCCTCGCACACCAAGATCTGCTCGACTTCGGGCGACTCGCCGAGCTGCTCGGGTTCGACCGCAAGCTGAACAGCATCGATTATCCGGTGTCGCCGCGCGGGATCCGAATCCTGGGGCGGATCCCGAGACTTCCCAAGCTCGTCGTGAGACGCATAATCGACGAGTTCGGGGGACTCGAAGAGCTGCTCGCCGCAGGGGACGGCGAGCTGGAGACCGTCGAAGGCGTCGGCGAGATCCGCGCGAAGGACATCCGGGAAGGCCTTCGCCGCCAACAGGAGATCAACCTTGTTGATCGCTACCTGCAGACTTAATGCCAGACCGCTGCGGACCCCATTGCCCCGTCGGCCCCTACTGAGGAGGACACCATCACAGAGCTAATGGAAGAGCACCTGGAGGATTTCGACGAGATCGAGCCGCTCGCGCAGGTCGAGTTCGAAATCGGCGACAGCGTGGTCTACCCACACCACGGGGCCGGCAAAGTGATGCGCAAGGAAATGAAGGAGGTCCTCGGCTGCGTGCGCGAATACCTCACGATCAAGATCCTCCACAACGACATGACCGTGATGGTTCCGACCGAGAACGCGGCGCTCGCGGGCCTGCGGCGCGTGATCGACGAGGAGACGGTCCAGAAGGTGCTCGCCGTGCTGAAGGACGAGTGCTCGGAGATGCCCAAGAACTGGAACCGCCGGTTCAAGCACAACCGCGACAAGATCAAGACCGGAGACATCTACGAGCTTGCCGAGGTGGTACGCAACCTCGCCATCCGCGAGCTCCAGAAGGGCCTCTCGACCGGTGAGAAGCAGATGTTCACGCGAGCCAAGAAGATCCTCTCATCGGAGCTGATGTACGCACTCGCGATGAACGAGGAGGAGGTGGAGGAGCACCTGTCCGAGGTACTCGAGACCTCGTTGGCCAACCAGCCCGCAACTGTCGTGCAAGCCTCGAGGAGCAACGGCGGCGACACGTCGGACGCGGCCGAGCCCGGCGCGGGCGAGGACGATGGCGCCCAGCTCCCCGAGGACGAGGACGATGGCGCCGAGCGCCTCACGGACGAGGACGATGGCGCCGAGCTCGCCGGCACCGACGATCAGCACCCCGCCACCGTCACGGCGGTGGCGGACTAGGTCGAGCAGGCTGATGGCGGTCGCGTTGATCGTGGCCGCAGGACGTGGCGAGCGCCTTGGGTCGAGCCGGCCCAAGGCGCTCGTCACGGTCGCCGGCCGGCCGATGCTGCACTGGAGCGTCGCCGCCCTGCGTGGCGTTGCGGGCGTCGAGCGGATCGTCGTCGCGCTACCCGCGGGGACGCTCGCGCAGGCGCCCGCGGGGACGCTCGCGGTAGTCGGCGGCGCGGTACGCTCCGAGTCGGTCCGCGCGGCGCTGCGCGCCGCGCCCGACGGAGATCCCGTGATCGTCCACGACGCTGCGCGACCGCTCGCGCAGCCTGAGCTGTTCGCCGGCGCGCTGGCCGAGCTCGAGTACTCCGGCGCCGATGCCGTCGTCGCCGCAGCACCGGTCACCGACACGATCAAGCAAGCCTTCGGCGCGGACGGCCGCTCGGTGCAGCGCACGCTCGACCGCAGCTGCCTGTGGATGGTGCAGACACCCCAGGTGTTTCGCCGCGCGGCGCTGGAGAGCGAACTGCTCGGCGCCTCTGCCGAGGTGCTCGCGGCCGCCACCGATGACGCTTGGCTGATCGAGCGGGCGGGCGGAAGCGTGCGCGTGCTGCCGGCGCCGGCGGAGAACTTCAAGATCACCACGCCGCTCGATCTGCGGCTGGCCGAGCTGCTGCTGGCGGAGCGCGAGCGATGAGCGTCAGCACCGGGCTCGGATACGACTGTCATCGCTTCGAGGAGGGGCGCAGGCTGGTGCTCGGCGGCGTCGAGATCCCGCACACGCACGGACTCCTCGGGCATTCGGACGCGGACGTGCTGACGCACGCGATCATCGATGCGCTGCTCGGAGCGGCTGCGCTCGGTGACATCGGCGAGCATTTCCCCGACACCGACGAGCGCTACCGTGATGCCGACTCGATCGCGCTGCTGCGCGCGACCGTCGCTGCGCTACACGCCGCCGGGCGCCGCATCGTCAACGTCGATGCGACCGTGGTGATCGAGCGCCCGCGGCTCGCGGGCTTCCGTGAGGAGATGCGGTCCGTGCTGGCGGTGGCGATGGGCATCGACCTCGCCCAGGTCAGCGTCAAGGCGACGCGCGGCGAGGGGATGGGGTTCGTGGGGCGCCAGGAAGGCGCTGCGGCACTTGCGGTGGCGACGCTCGAGCGGGTCTACCGGCCCGAGTCTTAGTTTACGAGCGCGGATTGAGATCCAGGTCGGCGCTCTCAAACACCACGCCGATCTGCTCGAGCACGACCCGGCGCGGGCCTTCGAGAACGGTGCCGGCGACATGCGCCAGGAGTCCAAGTCGGCTGGCGAGCTGGACTACCTGCTCGCCCGAGCCGGCGGCGGCGTAGACGGCGAACCCGCAGCCCATGTTGAACGTCGAATAGGCCTCGGCTGGTGACATCGCCGCCGCCTCCGCCAGGAAATCCAGGACCTCGGGAACCCGGGGAAGGTGCGTGATCCTGTAGGTGAGCTCGCGTTGCGGGCGCATCAGCTTCAGCATCCCGTGGCCGGTGACATGACTGAGGTAGTGCACGTCCACGCCGCTGTTGAGCAGCGCCCGCACCAGCCTGGCGTAGATCACGCTGCGGTCGAGCAGCGCTTCGCCAAAGCTCCGCCCACTGCCCAGCGGCGTGCGGTAGCCGGCTTGCATCCGCCCGGCGATCAGCCGCGCCAGTGAGGCGCCGTTGGCGTGCAAGCCGCTTGAGGCGACGAACACGATCTCGTCGCCGGGGGCCAGGCGCTCGCCGAGGATCGCCCTGTGCCCGGCCGGGACGATCCCAACCGCGGCGCCCGCGAGCTCGACGTCCGCCGTGGCGAGGAGTCCCGACAGCGAAGGCGACTCACCGCCACCCCAGGTCGCTCCGGAGTCCTCACAGCCCGCCCGCCAGCCCGCCACGAGGCCGTTGCTGCGATCCTCGTGCGCGTACCAGTCCGATGAGCCGGTCGCGAAGTAGGCGTTGACGACGAGCGGCAGCGCGCCGACGCAGCAGAGATCGTTGACGATCGCCGCGACGGTGTCATAGGCGACGTTGTCAAACGCGCAAACGCCGAGTTGCTCGTGCACCTGGCGCGCGATCACCGACTTCGTGCCGAGACCCTCGACGACGAACGCGAGCGTCTGCGCGCCGAGCTCGAACACGAACGCGGGCTGCCCCCGCGACTCGTCGAGCGCGCGGGCGCCGTGGGCGCTGAGCAGCGCCGAGGTCGCGAGCGCTTCGGTCAGGGCGCTGCGCTTGCCGGCGTCCAGCGCCTGGTAGTCGACGCCGGCGGCGCTGTAGGCGTTGGCCGCTTCTCCCATCCTGAGCACGATAGCTGGAAGCGTTTTACGTGTCGCTCAACGACGCAGGCACACGCACTCGCGCGTCTTACGGCATTGTCCGGGTCACGGTTGGGCTTTGTCCGGGTTACGGCGGCGGACACGGCGCCCGCAGCGGCTCGCTAGGGTACGCGACTTGCGCGAGATCACCCTGCGAGACACGCTCACCGGCCGTGTGGCGCCGCTGGTCTGCAGAACGCCGGGCAAGGTCGGCATCTATGCGTGCGGCCCGACCGTGTACGGCCGCGTCCACGTCGGCAACGCGCGCCCGTTCGTCGTATTCTCGCTGCTGGCGCGGTTCCTCGAGCACGAGGGCTATGACGTGACGCTCGTGTTCAACATCACCGACGTCAACGACAAGATCTACGCAGCCGCCGCAGCGGCCGGCGTCGAGAGCCGCGTGCTTGCGCGCGAGATGGCCGATCACTACATCGCCGATACCGACGCGCTGGGACTCGGGCGCCCCGATCACGAGCCGCTCGCGAGCGAGACGATACCAGCGATCATCGAGCTGATCGAGCGACTGATCGCCCGCGGGCACGCCTACGCGGCCGGCGGCGACGTCTACTTCGCGGTCCGCTCCTACGAGCGCTACGGCGAGCTCTCGCACCGCAAGCTCGACGAGCTGGACCAAGGCGAGGGCAAGGAGGGGATCGAGCGCAAGCGCGAGCCGCTGGACTTCGCGCTGTGGAAGGCGACCAAGCCGGGCGAGGACAGCTGCTGGGAGTCTCCCTGGGGGCCTGGCCGCCCGGGCTGGCACATCGAGTGCTCGGCGATGGCCGAGGCGCTGCTCGGACTCGGCTTCGAGATCCACGGCGGCGGTTCGGATCTGATCTTCCCCCACCACGAGAACGAGGCCGCCCAGACCGGCGCGGGCCGTGGCGCGTGCCTGGCGCGGCTGTGGGTTCACAACGGCATGGTGCGCGTCGACGCCGAGAAGATGGCGAAGTCGGTCGGCAACATCTTCCTGCTGCACGAGGCGCTCAGCGCTTACGGCCGCGATGCGCTGATCATGTACCTGTGCAGCGGTCATTATCGCCAGCCGGTCGAGTTCGACGATGCCCGCCTCGCCGAGGCTTCGGCGCGCGTCTCGCGCATCCACCAGGCCGCTCGACGCCTGGCGCCCGGGCCGTCGCCGGCGTGGTCTGCGGCGCTTCGCGAAGCGTTCTTTGCGGCGCTGGCCGCCGACTTCAACACCCCCCGCGCGCTCGCGATCCTCGCCGAGTGGGTGCGTGAGGCGAACAGCTCGCAAGCGCCGGTGGGCGGCGGCGACCTGCTCGAGATGCTCGGCGTGCTCGGCTTGTCGAACCTGCTCGAGGTCGAGCAGACGAGCGCGCCGGCGGAGGTGGACGCGCTGCTCCAGGACCGCCGGCGAGCGAGAGCGCAGCGAGATTGGGCACGCGCGGATTTGATTCGCGAGCAGCTGCGGGCGCTCGGGTGGGAGATCCGCGACGGACCTGACGGCCCCGAGCTACTGGCTGTCAAGTGACCGCGCGCCGGCGCTCCGAGGTGCTGTGATCGTCTGTGCCTGCGGCGGGGTGTGGTGATCGTCTACGGCCGCAACGCGGTGCGCGAGGCGATCCGCGGGCCTCGAGACGTGTCACATATATGGTCCACCGCCGGCGCGCTGCGGGAGCCTTGGATCGGCGCGGCCGGGCTGCCGATCAGCACTGAGTCCGCGCCGCAGATCGCGCGGCGCTGCGGCTCCGAGGCCCACCAGGGGATCTGCGCCGCGGTGGCGCCGTTCCGCTACGCGGACGGCAGGTCGCTGCTCGCGCTCCGCCGGCCACTGATCGTGGCCCTCGATCAGATCCAGGATCCCCAGAACCTGGGCGCGATCTGCCGCAGCGCCGAGTGCGCCGGCGCGGCCGGGGTCGTGCTCCCGGAGCGGCGTGCGGCAGTGCTCACAGCGGCGGTCTGCAAGGCATCTGCGGGGGCCGTTGAGCATCTGCCGGTCGCGCAGGTTCGCAACCTCGCCGACTTTCTCGCGGCCGCGAAGCTCGCCGGCCTGTGGTGCTACGGCGCCGACGTCCGTGGCGCCGTCGGCTACGACCAGGTCGACTACAGCGGCGGCGTGGTGCTGGTCCTTGGCTCGGAGGGACGCGGCTTGCGCCCGCGCGTGGCGGCCGGCTGCGATGCGCTCGTGTCGTTGCCGCTGCGAGGTCGGATCGAGTCGCTCAGCGTGAGCGCCGCGGCCGCGGTGCTGCTGTATGCGGCGAGCGCAGCGCGTGCGGGCGGGTGATTGCGTTCAGCACTTGACACGCGCGTGTCGCTATGTAAAGCTCGCGCCCGATCCAGTAAGGATCAACTCGAGCTTTAGTGTGCTCGAGAGGTCGAGAGAGGGTGCTGCCGAGGGGCGGCGTCTAATCAGAAAAACTCAATAGGTGCGGCGCCAGGGGAGGTGACGCGCCACGCGATTCCGATACGTCCGGCCGAGGCCGGACAGGAAGGGATGCTCCGTGGCCCGATTCTCCGTAAACACTCAGGCTCAGCCTCAGATCGATGATGGTTACCTGATTGCGCTGGCAAAGCAGGGCGACGCTGATGCGTACGACCGGATCGTCCGTCGTTACTACGGATTCGTCCGCTTGAAGGCGTCCTCGTACTTCCTCGTCGGTGGAGATTCAGACGATCTGATCCAGGAAGGGCTGGTCGGCCTGTACAAGGCGGTCCGCGATTACCGGACCGACAGGGAGTCGAGCTTCCGCAACTTCGCCGAGCTCTGCATCACGCGCCAGATCATCACCGCCGTGAAAACAGCGACGCGCAACAAGCACTCGCCGCTGAACCAGTCGGTGTCGTTCTCCAGCAGTCCCGCCGGGTCGATCGGCGAGAACGAATCGACGCTCGACGAGACGATTCCCGGGTCGCCGGTGCACGATCCGGTCAACCAGGTGATCAGCTCCGAGGAGCTGCGCGCCTTGATCGCCTGTATCTCCACGGTCCTGTCCGAGCTCGAAGCCCGTGTGCTGGCGCTGTATCTGGACGGTCACTCGTACGAGGCGATCGGCACCCGGCTCGGCTGTGAGTGCAAGACGGTTGACAACGCGCTGCAGAGGGTCAAGCGGAAGGTCGGGCAGCATCTCACAGCGCGGGCGGTGCCCGCATAGGCAGACATTGCGACGGCTCGCCGTCGATAAATCCCGCTGAGGGCCGCTATCGCGGCCGCGTTGCTCAGCTTCGTGGCAAGCAATTCCCAACTTGACGCGTGAAAGTCAAGCGATGTGGCCCGTTGATCTGTTTATCGGCAAATACGTTTGTCCGTTTATCGGGAGATACGGATCAGTGAAGGGCGAAATGGGCGGGACGAAATGGGCGTTCAACATGCATGACCGCGTGTTCGGGCCGGATAGCGGGCAGTCCGCGACTGAGGCGGAGAGGCTGCTGGCGCTGTCGTTCGAGAGCTCGCCGCTCGGGATGTCGCTCACGCAGCCGCGCCATCGCACGTTCAGGATCAACCAAGCGTTCGCGGACATGCTGGGCTATTCGGTGCAGGAGCTGCTCCAGAGCGCCGACCAGTCGCGCTTCACGTATCCGGACGACCTCGAGCTCGACCGGCGCAACGTCGACCGGTTGATCGCCGGCGAGGAGGTGATGGTCCGCTGGGACAAGCGTTACGTCCACGCCGACGGCCACATCGTCTGGGCGCGCGCGACCGTCTCGCTGCTGCGCAACGCGGACGGCAGGCCCGACGTGCTGATCGCCCAGGTCGAGGACATGTCGCTGCGCAGGGAGCTCGAGCGCCGGCTCGAGCTCGCCGAGCGCGATAGCCTCACCGGACTCTGCAACCGCGTCTCGTTCGAGCGGGCTGCGTCCGAGCAGGTCGCGCGTTGCCGTCGCTACGAGGAGCGCGCGGCGCTGATGCTGCTCGATCTCGATCAGCTCAAGCAGATCAACGACACGCACGGCCACGCGGTCGGCGATGAGGCGCTCAAAACGGTCGGCGCTGCGATCCGGCAGCGGCTGCGAGCAAGCGACGTCGCCGCCCGGTTGGGTGGCGACGAGTTCGTGGTCCTGCTGCCGCACACCACCGTCGAACATGCCCGTCAGATCGCCGCCGAGATCGAGCGCGAGATCCAGCGGACTCCGGTCACCGCGCCCGCGGGCGCGGTGCACCTGACGGCAAGCATCGGGATCGCCCCGATCGATGCCGCCACGCCCGACCCGCAGACCGCGATCAGAGATGCCGACCTGAGCATGTACGCCGTCAAGCGCCGCCGCCTTATTTAGCACGCGAGGCGCGGACGGCGATCCGGTAGAGTAGGTGCCACTTAGCCGCCAGGTTTATCTTCGCTGGGGGGGCGGGATCGAGATGAGCACTACATCGGCGCTTCCGACGGCAAGCTCGTGATCGACGCTACGCGATCAGGGGCAGCTGATCGGGTTGGCGACTGCGAGCGCCTGCGCACCGTCGTGGACGCACTGCCGCCGGTCGCCTACTGGGACGCCGAGCTTCGCAATCGCCTGAGCAACAACGCGTTCTGCGAGCTCTTGGGTTTCACGGCAGAGCAGGTTCTCGGCCGGCGCATGCCCGAGGTGGTACATCCCGACCTGCTCCGCGTCTCGCAGCGGAAGTTCGAGCTGGCGCTTGCCGGCAAGCCGCAGCAGTTCGACCGCGTGACGGTCGACCATGCCGGCGCGACCGTGTTCCTGCAGGTGTCGCTGATCCCCGATGTCGCCGACGGGCACGTACGTGGGGTGGTCGCGCACGCCGTCGACGTCACGGCTCGGCGCCAAGCCGAAGCCGAGCTCGCCGCCACGCAATCGCGCTTCAAGCTGGCACTGATGGCCTCGCCCGTTGGGATCGCCACGGTTGGCATCGATTGGCGCTTGAACCAGGCGAACCCGGCGCTGGCCGAGATCGTCGGCTGTTCGCTGGCGGAGCTGGAAGGGCGCTCACTGGAGCAGCTGATGAGCGTTGGCTGGCCGGATACCAGCAGATCGACGGTCGCCGGTGTGCTGTCGGGGGATCTCGACTCGACCACGACCGAATGCGAGATCACGCGCGCCGACGGCTCCCGCGCGGCCGTGATCGTGAACCTCGCGCGCGGCTCCGAAGGCGATCCGAGCGACTCCGTCTGCATCCTCCAAGTGCAGGACATCACCACGCGCAAGCGCGCGGAGGAATCGGTGCGGCGCAGTCAGCGGCTGCTGGAGCAGGCAGAAACCGTGGCCCGGATGGGCACCTGGGAATGGGATCTGCGTGACGATCGGGTCTACTGGTCGGCGGGCTTGTGCGACATCCTCCAGCTGCCTCCCGAAGAGGCCGATGAGGGCCGCTCGCACCACATGGCTGAGCGGGTACACCCCGACGATCGCGACCTCGTGGGCGCGGCGATCCAGCGCACGATCGCCGAGCCGACGTGCGTTTCGATCGAGTACCGGGCGATTCGCGCCGACGGGCGCGTACGAGTCCTGCACCTGCAGTCGGACCCGATCTTCGACGCCGCCGGCAGTCCGGTTCGCGTGATCGCGGTCCTGCACGACATCACCGAATCTAAGCGCAAGCAACAGGTACTCAGCGACGCTTCCTCCAACCTCGCCAAGTACGCCCAGGAGCTACAGCGGCTGGCGGGCGCCGAGGGCGCCGCCACCGCCACCGCCACCGGCGCGGGCCGGGACACCGTCGCGCTCAGCGCCAAGCAGCTCGAGACGGTGCGGCTCGTCGCGCAGGGTCTCACCAACAGCGAGATCGCCAAGCGGATGTTCGTCTCCGAGGCGACGGTCAAGTGGCACGTCAAGCAGATTCTCGCCAAGACG
>JBKQKK010000095.1:0-2564 GCA_052147535.1 Solirubrobacteraceae bacterium
GGCCGTGGTGACGGTCATGCCGGTCGTGTCGTGCACGAGCTCGGCGAATCCACGCAGCATGGCGCCGCCGCCGGCGAGCAGGATCCCCTCGGTCGTGATGTCGCCGGCCAGCTCGGGGGGCGTCTCCTCGAGCGCGTCGGTGACCATCAGCATGATCTCGGCGAGCGGCGCGCTCAGGGCCTCACGCACCTCGGCGCTCGAGAGCTCGACCGCTGTCGGCAGGCCCGTGCGCAGATTCCGCCCGCGCACGCTCATCGTGCGCTCCGGGTGCAGGGCCGTCGCCGAGCCGATCGCGAGCTTGATCGCCTCGGCCGTCTGCGAGCCGATCGCCAGCTCGTAGGCCCCGCGCAGGTAGTGGGCGATCGCCTCGTCCATCTCGTAGCCGCCGACTCGGACCGAGCGCGAGAGCACGATCCCGCCGAGGGAGATGACCGCCACCTCGCTCGTGCCGCCCCCGACGTCGACGACCATGCGCCCGAGCGGCTGCTCGATCTCGAGCTCCGCCCCGATCGCGGCGGCGATCGGCTCCTCGATGAGCTGCACCTGGCGCGCGCCGGCCGCGAGCGCCGCCTCCTCGACGGCGCGCTGCTCGACCGCCGTGACGCCCGAGGGCGCGCACACGATCAGCCGGGGACGAGCGCGGCGGCGATCGAGCACACGCCGGATGAAGTAGCGCAGCATCTGCTCGGTGACGTCGAAGTCGGCGATCACCCCGTGGCGCAGCGGCCGCGTCGCCGAGATCGTCGCCGGCGTGCGGCCGATCATGCGCTCCGCCTCGGCGCCGACCGCGTGCACGTCTCCGGTGCGGGTATCGGCCGCGACGACCGAGGGCTCCGAGACGACGATCCCCTCACCGCCGACGTAGACGAGCGTGTTGGCGGTGCCCAGGTCGATCGCCATGTCGTGCACGCCAAAACTCGGCGTCAGGTGGCGACGCGAGGTATCTCCTCTCGAGCCTTTTCCACGGAAGCGGATGCGTGGAAGGGTCTCACACCGAGGCCCTGAGCGCCGTCAGCGATGGCGGCGTGCCTCGATACCTCGCGCACGGCTGGCGGGCGTGGCGGTGGATGTAGCGCGTACCCGAGGATGGCGACCTTGACGAGCGTGCAAATCGTTGGGCGTTCAGCTCGCACTCCGCCCAGGTGACGTGTGCACTCGGCCGGGCCGAGCTAACCATCACCCACGTCGCCTTTGGGATCGCAGCCACGAACCGCCCGGGAAGTCAAAGCGATCGCGGCAGTGATTCCGGCGGCGCGGTCGCGTTCGTGGCGTAGGCGAGCCCGCCCTCGACGAGGACGTACCTCTGCGAGTGCTTGCTCGACTCCGCGTCTCGGGGGATCAGCAAGCACCAGGGCGACAGCCGCTTGAGCGGCAAACCGGCCACCAGCGATCCGATGCCCGCGATTGCCGACATTGTGATCGCGTACCAATCGTCGGCCAGCGGACCGCGTGGTGCGTTCCGGTCGTGCGATTGCGTCCGTGGCGAAACGATCACACCGACCAGGGAGGTCGCGCGATTGGTCTCCGTCGACCGCGATCGTCCTGAGGTGCGGCCGTGGCCACCGGACCACGTGACTGCAGGAGGGCCGTCGACGATGCTCGCTGCTTGCGGAGTGGCGTTGAGCGCGATCCGCAGCAAGCGCGCAGCCACGTTGCCAACCGCCAACAGGACCGCAACCGAGGCGCGATCGCATCGTCGCACGCATCAGCCGGACAATCGGCAGCCACGGGCTTGTTGGCGTCCGCAACCACGCGCGAGCGCAAGCGAGTAGGACGAGTTTGGGTGAGACGAAAGGATCAGCGGGTGGCGCGTCGGTGGGGTTCGACACGGCGGGCTGTGTGCGGGAAGGTGGAGGGTCTGAGCTGAGAGGCTGGCTGGTTCGCCATTGCTGTCGCGGAGTGCCGCTGGGCGTGTGGCTTGCGGGCGGAGCGGATGACTGTTCTGTGCCGGATTGACGGCGACGAACGGGCCCGGTGATGTGTTCTCTGCGTCAGCCGGTCGGTAGCTAGCTCGGCTGGGATTTCAGCCGCCCAGGGCTGGCTGGCTGAAATCAGACGCCCGCATGCGCAGCCGGATAGGGTTCCGTGGGTGTCGTCCTCTGCTGTGCTTGACCTCGCATCGGCACCCGAAAAGGAGCTCGGCGAGCGAGAAGAGGTGTGCGTAGGCTGGCGCGAGCCTGCTGACGGCGTGCCTGGCCCCTGTGGCCACGCCTTCGGTCGCGGCGCGTAGCGACGCGGTCAAGCGATGCTCCGGCTGATCGGTGTCGTGATCTCGGTGGGGCTCGCGGACTCGCTGAACCCCAGCACGGTCGGACCTGCGCTGTACCTGGCGACCGCCCGCCGGCGCGTGCTGCGCGTGACGGGGTTCACGATCGGCGTGTTCGGTGTGACGTTCCTCGCCGGCGTGCTGTTAACGATCGGCCCTGGGAGGCTGCTACTCGGACTCGTCCCGCGCCCCCAGGGAACCGTACGACATGTGATCGAGCTCGCCGCCGGCGTCCTGCTTCTCCTCGCGGCTGTAGCTCTCTGGCGGGGGCGGCGGAGCCTCGCGCGACGGGAACTGC
>JBKQKK010000096.1:0-16928 GCA_052147535.1 Solirubrobacteraceae bacterium
CGGCGCTGCACGGTGAGCTTGCAGAGCTGATGCTCGAGGGCGCAGAAACGCCGGTGTCGATTCCGATCCCGGATCTCGAGTTGCTCGACTCGGCGTTCGTGGGTGCGGCACTGGCGCTGCGGTTCGAACGATTCGGAAGGGGGCAGACGTTGCTGAAGGCGGCGCCTGCGATGAAGCTTGATGACGGTAACGATTCGCGGATCTGTCCGTACGTGCGCCCGTTGCCCAACACGGACGCACCGATGGCACTCGCCGCCGCGATCGGCTTGACGCCCACGATGCGCCGTCCGCGCAGGATCCCGATCGCAGGACCTCGCTGAGCGGTGCAGCTGCCAACGCCCGCGGCCCGGTATCTCGGACCGGCCGACACCGGCCTACTCGCTGGGATGCCGTGCAGCACGGGCGCCTGGTTCGAGAACGACGTCGAGACGTTCATCCAGACCACGCTGGCTGACTATCACGGTTGGCGGCGGGCGCACACCGATCACACAATCGTCGGCCTTGAGCTCGACGACCTCGGGATGTCGACTTCGCAGAGCTCGAGCCGCAGCGCTACATGATCGACTGCGTGCCGTTGGACGCGACGGCGCTTGGCGCCGTTGTCGACGGGGGCCGTGTGGTCACCTTGCGGCCCGGCCCTGATCCGCCGCGAGGCATCGATCGTCGCTTTCACCTGATCCGGTCAGACCGTGAGGTGCTCAGGCAGGTCGTCAACGCTACCGCCGCCGGACAGCTTCGCACCTGCATCGCTCGCGTCCTGCCGCTCAACTCGGCCGCCGAAGCGCATCGGATCGTCGAGGCTGGCGGACTGAAGGCAAAGTGGTTCTGCGGCCTGGCCACCCCGATTAGCTCACGGAGTCGAGACCTGAACGGTGCCAATTGGGGCAGCCCGTGCCCGAGCGAAGCGTCGCGCAGATCCAAGCCAACGGCAGTGCCGGCGCGCCTCGAGCGGTGACGTTGGCGATCGCCGCCACCGAGATCCACGACAAGCCCTACAGCGTCAATTCCGACGGCCACGCTACGCATGCGATCGCGCGCAGCACGGGCCTGCTTTCCTGGCCAGGACGCGCCTCCAGGACGATTGGTGGGCCGCCCCGCTTAGCGCGGACTGTGCAGGGCAGCCCGAGCCTTTGGACCGCACACGCGCGAAGCGCTGCCGAGCGCGTTGTGCTCCTGGCGAATACGAGGTGTGAGGCCGTCCGACGCCCCGCGCCTGCTTCCGTGGCGGCGCGGTGCTTGACGGCGCGGGGCGGAGACGAAGTCTTTCGCTATGCAGAGCGCTGGCTGGGACGACGGCTCTCAGGCTTCGGGGATCTCGCGGCCGAAAGCCTCTAGGGTGATTGCGTCCGGCTCGGGGCCGCCGCGGCGAGCGGTGTCCAGGCTGTCGATCGCTGCGAGCTCGTCGCCGGTCAGTTCGAAGTCGAACACGTTGATGTTCTCGGCGATGCGGCTGGGTTTGGTCGACTTCGGAATGACCGAGCGGCCGTGCTGCAGACCCCAGCGCAGCATCGCTTGGGCTGGTGTCTTGCCGTGGGCGCCGGCGATGTCTCGGATGACTGGGTCCTCGAGCGTGCTGCCGTGGCTGCCGTCGCGGTAGAAGGTGATGCCGCCGATCGGTGACCACGCCTGCGTACGGATGCCGTGCTCGGCGCCGAGGTCCTGTACGTCCTGCTGCGCGAAGTACGGGTGGCACTCGATCTGGTTGACCGCCGGCACGATCGTGGCGCGATCGAGCAGGGTTGTGAGGTGCTCGACCATGAAGTTGCTGACGCCGATCGCGCGGACCTTGCCGCCGGCGAGCAGTGTCTCGAGTGCGCGGTAGGCCTCCAGGGTGCGGTCGAACTCCGAGGGCAGCGCCTGGTGGAGGATCAGGAGGTCGATCTGGTCGACGCCGAGCTTTCGGGCGCTCTTCTCGAAGGCGTGCAGCGTCTCGTCGTATCCGTAGTCGCTGATCCAGATCTTGGTTTCCAGGAAGATCTCGGTGCGGTCAAGGTCGGAGGCGTGGACTGCCTCGCCGACCTGGCGTTCGTTGCCGTAGGCCGCGGCGGTGTCGATGTGACGGTAGCCCGCCGCGAGCGCCGAGCGCACGGCGTCGCGGGTCTCGTCGGGGGGCGTCTGGAAGACCCCGAGACCGAGCGCGGGCATCTTGACGCCGTTGTTGAGGACGATCGTTTCCATGGTGCTCCTTTGCGTTTTCGGGCGGCCGGTGCGCCGGCCGGGGTGTGTTGGTGTGCGGCGTCAACGGCGGCGTGCGGCGGGTTGGAACGCCGGCTGGGTCCAGCCGTTGTCGAGGTGGTTGATCGTGACGCCGGGTGGGTTGATCCGATCGATGCGGTCGAGCACCTCGTCGGAGAGGACGACATCGGCAGCGGCGAGCTGGGACTCGAGGTGGTCCATCGTGCGCGGCCCGATGATCGGCGCGGTGACAGCTGGGTGGTTGAGCGCGAACGCGAGCGCGAGCTGGACCAGCGTGGTCCCGGCCTCCTCGGCCAGCTGGGCGAGCTGCTCGACGGCGTCGAGCTTGCGCTGGTTCGCGGGATCCGAGATGTCGAAGCGGGCAGCCGGGCGGGCCGAGGACGCCGGCCCTTGGGTGTCGGCGTCCTTGCGGTAGCGGCCGGACAGCCATCCCTCCGCGAGCGGGCTGTAGGGGATCACGCCGATCCCGTATCGCCGACAGGTGGACAGCACGTCGTGTTCGGTCGCGCGAGTGAGGATTGGAATACGGCGGTTGCTCGCAGCGGAAGCGCTCACGACCTCGCCGCTCGGCCGCCCATTGCGCCTCAACGATTTCTGAGGCGGGGAAGGTCGAGGGCCGAAGTAGATCATCGCGCCGAGGCATAGCTTTGAGACCGAGACGCCGGTGCGTCCCAGCGTTCGCTGTTCCATAGGTGCTCCTCGAGTTGTTGGGGTCAGCGCCTGGCCGGCGCTTGTGGTCAGCCGCCGGCGCTAGAAGCGTCGGCGTATTCCTCGTCGGTGACGTGGCGGCCCCAGGTCACCGGGCTGCCGGACTCGTCGGTCTGCTGCATGGCGATGTGGACCATGAGCCGGTTCGGCGCGGCGCCGTGCCAGTGGTTCTCGCCCGGTTCGAAGAAGACGCGGTCGCCGGGGCGGATCACCTCGATCGGCCCGCCTTCGCGCCGGCACAGGCCGACGCCTTCGGTGACGTAGATGGTCTGCCCGTGCGGGTGGGTGTGCCACGCGGTGCGAGCGCCCGGCGTGAAGTGGACGAGCGCGGCGGCGAACGTCGAGCTGCCCGCAGGCGCCGCGACCGGGTCGACGTAGACGTCTCCGGTGAACCAGTCGGCCGGGCCTTTGGCGGTGTCGATGCTGCTGCGGGTGATCTGCATGAGCGGGTCCTATTCGTCGGCGGGGATGCTCGCTGGCTCCGGGGTGGCGCTCCAGCTGGCGAGCAGGTCGAGCGCCTCGGCCGAGCGGCTGCCGGGCTCGGCGCTGTAGGCGGCGATCGTCAGCCCCTCGTCGGCGGAGACGTCCATCACCTCATAGGCGAGCTCGAGCTCACCGACGACCGGGTGGCGCAGGCGCTTGGTGCCCGACTGGTGGTAGCGGACGTTATGGGCCGCCCACCAGGTGCGGAACGGCTCGCTGCGTGTCGAGAGCTCGCCGACCAGGTCTGAGAGGCCACGGTCGCAGGGGTTGCGGCCGGCCTCGGACCGCAGGTGGGCGACCAAGTCTTTTGCGGTGCGCTCCCAGTCGACGTAGAACTCCTGCGCGGCTGGGTCCAGGAACGTGAAGCGGGCGCTGTTGGCCGGCTGCTCGCGGCTGTCGAACACCGGCACGTAGAGCGCGCGTCCGAGCGGGTTCGCGGCGAGGTAGTCGACGCGGCTGTTGCGCAAGATCGCGGGCGCGCTCATCGAGTCCAGGATGCGCAGAACCGCTGGCCGGACTCGCTGCTGCGCCGGTCGCCGGCGCTTCGGGGCGATTGGGTTGGCGCCGCGCGCGAGGTCGAACAGGTGCGCGCGCTCGGCGTCGTTGAGCTGCAGCGCCTGTGCGAGCGCCTCGAGCACGCTGTCGGAGACGCCGCTGGCGGTGCCGCGCTCCAGACGCTTGTAGTACTCGACGCTAACGCCTGCAAGCGAGGCGACCTCTTCGCGGCGCAGGCCCTTCACTCGGCGGGTGCCGTAGGTAGGTAGTCCGGCCTGCTCGGGCGTGACCCTGGCGCGACGGCTGCTGAGGAACTCGGCGATGTCGCTTGTGGCGTCCACGCAGATCAACATACCCCCCTCGGAGCCGGGTAGGGGTGCCCTGTCAGTACCCCTCTGACAGGGCCTCTCAGGTTCGACCGAAGCGTGTCAAGGTGGGGGACGTGACCGAGCTGAAAGCCAACTGAGGAGGCGCTACCCAGTGCGCGCTGCCATCTTCAACGACGGCGGAGCGCTCGTCCGGGTCTACCTACCCGAACTGCTGGACGACGTGCTTGCCAGCTGCATCAACCCAGGCCGCGTCCTGGACTACGAGACCGACCTGGACGGGATCGGCGAGGCGTACGTCGCGATGGACGAGCGCCGCGCGATCAAGGCCCTCGTCCGCGTCGGAGCCTTTGACGGCCGCCTGGACCAATAACGAGCTGCGCCGCATCGGCGGCGCCGAGGAGCTCGAGATCGCGGCGGTCCGTCGCGACGGCACGAGGCGCGCCGCGCGCCCGATCTGGGTCGTGCGTGCCGGCGATGAGCTCTACGTACGCGCCGCGTACGGCGCGGGGAGCAGCTGGCATCGCATCGCGCGGACAAGCGGCCAAGCTCGGATCTCGGCCGGCGGCGTGGACAAGGACGTGACGGTGGAGGACGCCGACGTCGGCGTGCTCGACACGGTCGACACGGCCTACCGCGAGAAGTACGGCCGCCGGTACGCGAGCATCGTCGACAGCATCACCGATACCGATGCCCGCGCAACCACGCTCCGGCTGAGCCCCGGACATGACACCCCGTCAACACCCAAGACCGTCGGTTCGCAGGAAGCCAAGCATCGCCAGAGACGATCCTCCACGTGGACCTCTACGGAACCGCGGTGCTGCTCGAGGAGTTCGGGCACGTCATCGCACGCGGCGGTGCCGGGGTGGTGATCGCGTCGCAGTCCGGGCATCGTCTGGGAGCGCTGACGGCCGAGCAAGGGTTGTCGCTATAGGAACGTGGTACCAGCCGCCAACTAGCGCGGTTTGTACAAGGTGCGCGCCCCGTCTTCCGCTCCGCGATTCAGAAGCAGCAGCGGCGGATCTGACGCGGAGCACTGCCGAGATTGCTCAAAACCAGTCACCCAGTCGGCGTCAGCGTCGGCTTCCGCTTCGATTTGCCGGCCAACCGCGGATTAGCTCGATCGCACAAACGCTGGCATTGGGGTGTGGATCAGCAGTCGTCGGACCTTGCCGTCGACTCGGCGCTGGTCCGCCCTGCTCGCGTTGCAATGCAGGTGCGCGGCGAGCGGCGGCGGCAGACCCGCAGGTGGGGATGAGCGGGTCCGCGTGCGTTCCGCGGTCTGCGGTCAGGGACCTGAATAAACGTCGTGGGGTCTCGCCGAGCGCTAACGCGCGGGTTGTGGGCGGCCCGCGAGCCGCCCAAGCGCGAGGTGAGCCACTTCGATCGCGGACACCCGTCGGGCCGCGCGGGGTGTGCCGACTATGGCTCTGCGCCGGGTCGGATGACTCCGTTTTCGTAGGCGAACACAACGGCCTGGATCCGGTCGCGGAGGGCGAGCTTCATCAGGACGCGCGCGACGTGGGTCTTGATTGTGGTGCTTGAGACGACGAGTTGATCGGCGATCTCGGTGTTGGACAGGCCGCGCGCGACGAGCTGGAGGATCTCGAGCTCGCGCGGCGTCAGCTCGTCGAGGACCGGCGGCGGCTCGCGCGACTGCTGCCCGCCGCGGACGAAGGACTCGATCAGTCGGCGTGTCACGGACGGGGAGAGGAGCGAGTCGCCCTGCGCGATGATCCGGATCCCGGCGAGGAGCTGCTCGGGCGCGACGTCCTTGAGCAGGAAGCCGCTCGCGCCGGCGGCGAGCGCGTCGAACACGTACTCGTCGAGGTCGAAGGTGGTGAGGATCAGAACGCGTGGTGGGCTTGGCGCGGCCACGATCCGGCGCGTCGCCTCGAGGCCGTCCATGCCGGGCATCCGGATGTCCATCAGCGCGATGTCGGGCCGCGTCCGCAGCGCCGCCTGGACCGCCTCGGCTCCCTCGTCGGCCTCCGCGACGACGCGCACGTCGGGGTCGGTCTCGAGGATCATCTTGAACCCGGCGCGGACGAGTGCCTGGTCGTCGGCGATCAGCACTTTGATCGTCATGCCGCCACCGCGGTCCGAGTCGGGAGGCGGGCCTGCAGCTCGAATCCGCTGCTGCGAGCGCTGGCCGCGCGCAGGGTGCCGTCGTAGAGCGCTACCCGGTCGGCGATCGCGCGCAGGCGCTCGTCGAAGCCCGCGATCTGACCGTCGCCGGTGATGTCGAGCTCGAGCGCCGCGGTCGTGTAGCGCACGGTGAGCACTCCGCAGGAGAGCCGCTGGTCGCCGGCGGCGCGTAGTGCAGTCTCGATCACGCGGTAGGCGACGAGGTCCACGCCGGGGGTCAGGTCGACGGGGTCCCCCTCGGTGCGAAGCTCACACGCGAAGCCGTCCTGCCGGATGGACTCGATCAGTGCGGGGAGCTGTTTCAGACCCGGTTGCGGGCTCAGTGCGCGCGGGTCGTCGTCCTTGCGCAGCATCCCGAGCAGCCGGCGCAGGTCGGCGAGCGCCTCACGTCCGGTGTGCTCGACGTTCAGGATTGAGGCGCGCGCACGGTCGGGGTCGCTTCGCAGCAGCAGCCTGGCGCTGCCGGCCTGGACGACCATCACGCTGACGCTGTGGGCGATGATGTCCTGAAGCTCCCCGCCGATCCGTTCGCGCTCTGAGGCGATCGCGGCGGAGCGCCGCGCGGCCTGCTCCGCGGCGGCGATTGCGGCAAGCTCCTTGAAGCCTGCGCTGCGGCGGCCCTGCGCGCGCGCTAGGCACCCGGCCAGCCAGCCGGGCACGACCATCACCGCGGCGTAGAAGAGGGTCTGAGCGGTCGCGACCACCCCGGCCGGCGCGCCGCCGCCATCGGGCAGATACGAGCAGACGAACACCAGCGCCGCCGCGAGGATCATCGCGCCGACTCCGCGGCGCGTGTCGAGCCAAGCGCCGGCGCCGTAGCCGAGTACGAGCAGCACGAGCGCGGGCATCACGTCGTCGGCGGTCCCGCTGAACGACCCGGACGGCAGCTGGCCGTCGAGTGGAGTCTGGATCGCCGCGACCGTCGCGCAGAACAGGAGCGCGAGGCCCGGGGCGCGGCGGCGGACTGCGATCGGCGCGGCGTACAACGCGCACGCGAGCACGGTGACGAGTCGGTGCGCGTCGGAGATCCCATGCCCGAACGAGGACTGGAGCTCGAGCTCGACGATCACCGCGAGCGCGAGGATCGCGTCGACGCGGATCGGATCAAGCGCAGCGACGCGGGCTCGGAGCGCGGTCATCGTGCGAGCTCCTGCGCGAGCGGGAGCTGTGCGCGGACAGCAAACCCGCCGCCCGCACGCGGCCGGGCGTCGACGCTGCCGCCGTGCAGCGCCACCCGTTCACGCATGCCGGCGATCCCATGCCCGCCGGCGGCGCCGTTGACCGCGCCCGACCCGCTGCCGTCGTCGGAGATCTCCAACTCCAGCGCGTCCGCCTGCCAGCTGACCCGAACAGCGGCGCGCGCCGGGGCCGCGTGCTTGATCGCGTTCGTCAGCGCCTCCTGGATGATCCGGTACGCGCACAGATCCAGCGCCGGCGAGACGGTCGCCGGCTCGCCGTCGACGTGCAGATCAGCCTGCACGCCCGACTCTCGCGCGGCCACGAGCAATCCGTCGAGCTCCGCCAGCCCGGGCTGCGGCGCCAGCGCGCGGGGATCGCGACCGTCGCCGAGCGCGCCCAACAGGGCGCGCATCTCGGCCAGCGCATCCCGCCCGGCGCGCTCGACGCTCAGCAGCGACTCCTCGGCACGATCCGGCTCGGCGTCCATCACCAGCCGCGCGCCGCCGGCCTGGATCACCATCAGTGACACGCTGTGCGCGATCACGTCATGCAGCTCCCGGGCGATCCGCGTGCGCTCCTCCAACGCCGCCGTCTGCGCACTCAGCTCCCGCGTCGCGTCGAGGCGCTCAGCGTGCTCGCGATCGATCTGCGCCCGCGCGGCGCGAGCGCGCATCCAGCGACCGAGCGTGTACGGCACTAGCACGACGATGATCTCCGAGACGACGGCCTCCGTGAGCCCGTTTCCCGGCTTGCTCAGGTTGTTGGCGCTGCTGATCACGACCAGAAGCGCGAGCGCCCATTGCGAGCGCCGCGGCGGCGCGAACGCGCCCATCCCGTAGACCAGCAGGATCAACGCGGGCATCACGCCGACGGGCTGATGCATGCCGGCCCCGCCGCCGACAAACGTCCTCGCCAGGAGCACCGCCAAGAGCACGAGCATCCCTCGCAGCGGCCAGCGTCGCCGGAACGCCACCGACAACGCGATCACCACGCCGCCGACCGACGCCGCCGGCCTCTCCGGGATTCCCGTAGACAGCCAGACCTGAAGCTCGATCTCGGCCAGCAACCCCAACGCGAGCAACTGATCGACCCGCACCCAGTCCATCGCTCGCGATCTGCGGAACCGTCGACGTTTCAACTGCATGCGTGGAAACTAGCGCCGCAACACGCAGATGGCGTCCTCTGAAACGAGGATCCGCCGTCATCCCCGAGGATGACACCGCAGGGCATTGACGTACACCAGATGGTCGGTGCAGATCAGCCTGCCGGGAACCCCGGATCGGCCGCCGAGCCGACGACAGCGCGCGCCGCCGGCGCGACGCTTGTTGCCGTCAACCGACCACCGGCCCTGCGGCCACCAACGAGGAGTCGAAGATGCGCAAGAGCAAGATCATCCTGACAGCCGGGGCACTGGCCTCAGCGGCAGCAATCGCAATCACGGGCGCCGCGAGCGCGACCGCCACCGCCAAGAACGAGCGGTTCACGCTGATCACCACCTCGACCACCTCACCCGATCCCGCCTTGAGCGTGATCGCCACCGGGGCGGTCACCGACGGCGGGACGGCCAAGAAGACGAAGACTGGGCTCATGATGACGTTCCCGGACGGGACGATCACCCTCGACACCAAGAAGCTTCCCAAGAACCCCGACGTTATCCAGACCGCCAGCGCCTGCCTGGAGACGCAGACAGTGTCGGGGACGTTCACGGTCGCCGGCGGCACCGGCGTGTACAAGGGGATCACCGGATCCGGCCGGATCAGCAAGAGCAGCACGTTCGTCGAGCAACTCGTCCACGGCAACTGCGCAAGCAACTACTCCGCCGTTCAGGTGGTCGCCACCGCCAGCGGCACCGTGTCGCTGCCATAGCGACACGGAGCTCAGCAATGGCCAAGAGCTCCCACCTCAGGCGGCCGGGGCGAAGGCGGTCGCGGTGCGACAGCCGCGGCCCCGGCCGGCCCCCTTCGGCTCACCGCGCCTCGTTGAACGGCAAAGTCCTGCTTCGTGGTGGCGACGAGCACGCCGACTGGGACGAGCCCAGACCTGAAACGCGCGGCCAGGAGGACTCCTGCGAGTCGCGCTGTCGGGGCCCTGCCCCGGAACGAGACCAGGGCGGACCAGTGTGTATTAACAGCATGGTCGACGACCTTCGAGGGCGATCACGAGGCGGGCTTGTGCGATCTTGACAATCCGCGGTGAGCTGACGAATCAAAGCGGAAAATGCTCACGGAGGACGACCGTGCTCCCGCTCCGGAACGAGTGCAGCCACGCGCGGGCCCGCGAGCTCGATTTCTGCTTTGGCCCGGCGAAGCGGAAGAGCGGGCGACCAGAATCGGCCACGGCCGTGCCGACCGACCGACCAATCGACTGCTGCCGCAGCCGGCTTACCGCCGCGGTTGTCGACAGGTCTCGGATGCTGGGCCGGTGGTTGCTTCTACATTGGTTGGCGGGCGCATCGCTTTTCGACGACCGTGGCGGCTACCCACGAGGGGATGCAGAGTGACGAGAAGCGACGGTTCGCAAGGTGATCTACCCCGTCGTCGGCGGCGAGGCGACGCTGAAGGATCTCGTGGCCGAGTACCGCGCCAAGGGGACCGAGTACCCTCGACCAGCTGGCGGATCACGTGACACCAGCAAAGCTGTTGCTGGAGGACATCGAGGAAGTGATAGAGCTGCGCTCAGGAACATTTCGCGACAGCTTCCCAATCACGGAAAGGACGTGATCATCGTATTTCCGACCGCTACATTTGATCTCGTGGCAACGGCCGCTCACTCCGGAACGATCGCGCTCGCAGATCAGCTGATCCATCTGCGTGAGCGGGTGCCGTTGGCCGAGGTCGACATCGCCGAGGTCACCGGCGCGGACGCTGCGACGGTCGCCGCGTGGCTTGAGAGGCGGGTGGCCCCGGCCGGTCAGCACGCGGTGAGGCTGAGCGAACTGATCGCCGCGTGCGAGCGGCTCGCCGTCTCGACCAAGCCCGAATTCATTCCGCAGTGGCTACGGCGCCAGGTGCCGTCCCTTGGTGGGCAGACACCACTTCACGCGCTCGCGTCGGGCGGCTACGAACAGATCGCCGGGATCGCCGAGGATCTGATCTACCCGACATTTACCTAGTAGGAGATGGGTGAGCGGATCGTGCACGTGCCCGTCCAGGGCGCGTGGTCAAGGCACGTGCGCGCCGGCGAGGGCGGGCTCGAGACGGGTCGCGGCGGGCGCGGCGGGCGATTTCACCGGCCTGGGCAGCTGGCGGTATACCTCGCCGACAGCGACGCGACCGCCTGGGCGGAGTGGTATCGCTGGCTCGCCGAGCAGGCCTACCCTCCCGACCAGGGGCTCCCGCGTGACCTGCACCGGATCGCAGTTGACCTCGACACGGTTATCGACCTGAAGCGGTCGGCGAGCCGATCGTATTGCCCGATGGCAAACGGATCTACCCGCCGTGCCTGTACGGCAGCCCCGGTCGATGAGATCGCGATCTCGCTGCTGGACATGGATGACCCAGCCCAGTCGTGCTTCGTGCGGCTGACGGGCCCGCCCGGGTCGGGAAAGTCGCAGGTCGCCCGGGCGATCGCCTACCGCCTGTGGGCCAGCCGCGGCCGGACCGTCGGCGAGCGGCATGGTGTGCCGTTCTACGGGTTCGTCGAGCTCCAACCCGGCCCATCCAGCGACGAGTTCTTCTTCCGCTACGACTACGTCCCCGTCGCCGGTAACGGCGGGCAGGTGCAGCTGGTCGACTCCGCGTTCGTTGCGGCGATGCGTACGGCTACCCGCGGGCGGTGACCGCATGACCCCCGCCGCACGACCGATCGCTGCCCGTCCGGCGGTGTTCGTGCAGCAACTGCACCGCGCTGCGGCGCAGCGCGGCCGCCTGGACCCCGTCTACCAGGATCTGTCCGATCATTGGACGCGGGTGCTGCAGTCGCTGTACCCGGTGTGGGCGCTGATCGGCCCGGGGCTGTCTGACCCGGGGCATATCGAGATCCATTCCCGCACCGTCTACCTCGACTCAGAGAGCCTCCTCGGCTCCCGCGCCGCGATCGCCGCCGGGCGTTGGAGGGCCGGGCGATCCTGCGGTGCTTCGGGGTCGCGATCCACGAGACGCTGCACGCCAAGCACACCAAGCGCTGGGCGATCGACCACGACCTCGAACTCGCAGCATCCGACGACCCCGGCGTGCGGCAGCTCGCCGTCGACCGGCGGCTGCTCGAGGAACCGCGGATGGAGGCCCACAGTGTCCGCGAGTTCCCGCCGGACTCGCTGCGCGGACGGTTCGTCCGCCGCGCGCTACAGGCCGCGGTGATCGACGTGATCCTCCCGGCGTTCACCGAGGGTCTCGTACTTGATCTTCAGCAAGCGCTCGGCTGCTTTCGCGTTCCGTTGACAGTGGTTCTGGCCGTGGGGCACGGCCACCGGTGCGTCGTGAGAATCTCGTTGCGGACAGCAGCGAACGCGAACCCCGGATCGGCCACCCTCAGTGCGAGAGCTTTGGCTGGCTTGAGCGTACCGTGTCGGCACGCGCTGATGCCCCGGAGCGCTGGCGCTCAGCGGCTGCGTACCTTCCACCAGGCCACGATGAGCAGCGGCACCATCACGACAGCGATGATGACGATCGGCCACATCGCCCGGGAGTGTAGTCGAGCGGCCCACGGGCCGCTCGAAGTGTTGGCTCTCCGAGGCTGCGATCCGTGGCTGCCGGGCGAGCTGTTGGCCGACGAGGTGCGTGCTGCGCGGCATTTGACGGGCTTGCGGGTGGATGGGCGAGGCTGCGGTGGGAGCGGAGGTCGGATTCGCGATCCGGTCGTCTACGGGCTGGGCTCAGGTCCGGGTGAGGAGCAAGACGCGTGGTCAGGACTGGTTGTCCTCCAACAGGCGACGAAGTTCGTCAAAGCTCTCGACTTTGTCGGTCTTGGTGACCACGAATCGCTCGCCGTAGCGAGTAAACGAGTAGATGCCGCTGGAAACCGACCAGCCTTTCATTGGCTGCCACTCGGGTACGGCGCCAACGTGGCTCATGGCAAGCGCCATCGTGTTGAGCATCGTTTGGACTGCCGTGGAGAACGAGGTCATCAGCTCGAAGACCGCTGGGTCCTCGATGAAGAGGCCGGGGTTCTTGTGTGCGACGACGCGCCCGTCGGGTCCGAGTCTGCCTGCCACGAGCACGCCGTGACGTGAGACCAACTCGTCAAATTCGCTCATTGCTGGACATCCTTTCACCCTCATTGTCTGATGCCACGGGAGCGAGGTGGTCCCACAGGAGGAGCATGATGGGCGAGTGGACGTAGCTCACCTCGGGATCTCTTTGCTCAAACGCCATAACTGTCCAAGCCCGCCGTAGTTGATGAAATCGAGGGCAGCAGCACCGCGGGCAGACGAATCCAAGCGCAATCAAATCCGATCTGGCTGCCACGCTCATCATCTCATTGGGGTGAACTCGCCGCTGCCAGGCGCCGCACTACGTTGGGGCCGTGGCACGCGATCGATTGGATGAGCGAGAGTGCGGCCTGAGGTGTGCCTGATCCGTGAGCCAGGGTCGTATAAGCGGCCTGCGCCAAAGGCATGTGCTGGCTGCAGTGACGGTCAGCAGCCTAGGATCATCCTATGTGGATGATGACGAGTGAGCTGGAGATCGCGAGGATCGCTCTGAGAGTGATCGACTGTTCGCATGATCCCGTGGCAGCTCCGAGCGTTCCACGATGGCCACGGATCGACGACGGGGACGAGCGCCCAACGGGCGTTGCCGAGTCATCGACGCGTCAGCTGATGTCGCTCGCTTCGAATCCGCGCTGGGTGGTTGCGTCGTTGCCCCCGGGGCGGCCGGTGATGAGCGGCTGTTCGTGAGCGAGAGCGCTTCTTCCGACCCTGGGCAGGAGTCGCAGCCGGGCTCGGACATGCCGCTGACGCGGTCGCGGGGGTTCTGGCCGCTGATGGGGTACGCGGCGGTGTTCGGGGTCGTGCTCGCGTTCGCCGCTTTGGCGTTCCTGGGTCTGGTGAAGGGCGGCACGAACCTGTGGTTCACGCTGCCGAAGAACCCTGGCTGGTGGGACGGGAGCCTGTGGTGGGTCGCCGTGACCGCAGGCGCCGGGATACTCGTCGGCGTGCTGCGACAGGTTTTTGGCCTGCCGGCCAAGATGGTCGGCACCGTCCAGGAGCTCAAGGACCAGCGCGTCGAGCCGTCAACGGTCCTCAAAGCGGTCGCCGTTTCGTTGGTGTCGCTCGCCGGTGGAGCGAGCCTCGGGCCCGAGGAGGCACTCGGGCTGCTAGGCGGTGGGCTGGGGACGTGGATCTCGGAGCGCCGCAAGCTTGACGCGGAGACGCGCGCGACGAACACGCTCAGCGGGATGTCCGGGGCGTATGGCGGCATGCTGTCATCTCCGCTTCTGGGGACGATCCTCGTGCTCGAGCTCGCGCGCCCCAAGGCTGTGCGCTTCGCCGATGCGCTGGTCGCATCCCTGCTGTCCTCAACCGCGGCGTTTGCGGTCTACTTTCCCATTGCCGGGTCGACGTTCGTCGGGCTCTACACGCTGCCGTCGTTCAAGTACGCGGACTGGCAGCTGCTCGCGGCGGTTCCTCTCGGCCTGGCCGCCGGGGGTGCTTGCGCTGATCACCGCTGTCGCGATCGGCCTGTTCTCGAAGCTCACAGTCCGGCTCGGCAGCAGGACAATTCTGCGCGCGGCGATCGGCGGGGCCGCGTTTGGGCTGGTCGGCGTCGCGTTGCCGCTGACGCTGTTCACCGGAACCGGGCAGCTGACAACCGTGATTCACGGCGGGGTCGCGCTCGGCGCCGGGCTGCTGATCGCCGTCGTGTTCGCGAAGATCCTGGTGTTCGCGCTCTGCGAGGCGACCGGCTTCATCGGCGGGCCGTTCCTCGTGATGCTGTTCATCGGCGGCACTGCCGGGATGACCGCTCATGTGCTGATCCCGGGGCTACCGGAAGGGCTCGCGTTCGCGGCGATGTTCGCCGCTCTGCCCGGTGCGCTCGTCGCGGCGCCGTTCTCGCTGATCCTGCTCGCCGCCCTGACAACCCAGATCGGGACCCTGCAGATCGCGCCCGTCACGATCGCCGTCCTGACCGCGTACCTCGCCGTCTCTGGCTCGGGTTTGCTCGTGGCGCTGGCGCAACGCAAGCCCACCCCCCAAAACGCCTGACGCAACAAAAGCGATCCGGCGAGCGTCGGAGCCGGTAGGCCAGGCCCGCGACGCTGACAGCCCCAACCAGGGCCTAAATGGGCGTCGGAGAAGCACGACGTGCTCGTCGCTGATGCCGCGGGTCAGGAGTTGTTGGCGGCCACGTTTGTGCATGACGAGCAGGGGCTGCGGTCGTTGTGCCGGACGTTGGTGCGGTTGGAGGTCGAGTTGGTCGCGATCGAGCGGCCGGATGGTCTGTTGGTCGAGCGACTGCTGGACGCGGGGCTGCGGGTGCTGGCCTTGCATCCCAACCAGGTCGCCGCGACGCGTGATCGGTTTCGGGTCTCGGGCGGGCAGTCCGATCGGTTTGACGCGTTCGTGATCTGCGAGCTGGCGCGCACCGACAGCCACCGCTTCCCGGTGCTTGAGCCCGACTCGGACGCGACCAAGGCGCTGCGTGCGCTGACACGCGCGCGGGAGGACCTGGTCGGTACCCGGACCGCGATCACCAACCAGCTGCGCGCTGAGCTTGAGCGGTTCTGGCCCGGGCCGCTGAGGCTGTTCAGCCACTTGCACAGCCGGATCTCGCTCGCGTTCCTGGAGCGCTACCCCAGCCCCGCTGACGCGCGTGGGCTCGGGGAAGCGCGGCTGGCTGGGTTCTTGGTCCGCGAGCGGTATTCGGGGCGTCAGAAGCCCGCCGCTCTGCTCGCCAAGCTGCGGCGCGCGCCCGAGGGTCTCCTCGGCGAGCTCGAGCTCTCTACCCGCCGAGGACTGGTCCTGAGCTTGGTCGCGACCCTCACGACGCTCAACGTTCAGATCAAGGAGCTCGAGCGGCAGATCACCACCCAGGTCCGGGAGCATCCCGACGGCGAGATCTTCCTGTCGCTGTTCAAAGGCCCCAGCAGCGTCGTGACCGCCGCAGAGCTGCTGGGCGAGATCGGTGACTGCCGCGCGCTGCGGACCCTCGGCCGCGCATCGTCTCGAATCGTGTGGCGCTGCTGGCAAGACCACACACCGTATGACCCTGCCCGCCACCGCGCGCTGCAACGACACATCACAGTCACGATCCCGACACCCTCGGGCCCTGTACCCGGACCTCGCTGCCACCCAACGCATGGCAGGCGCCACTCTCACTCCAAGGGCGGCCCGGAAAACCGAGCGCCAAGCGCTCCACCACAAGACGCCAACCGCTATCCAAACCCAAGGGGGTTGACACAGGACGTCTGCTTCGCGGCGAGATCATGCGTCAGTCGTGATGACGTGCGATTGTCAGTCGTCGATCTCTTCCCAGACCGATTGTTCGTCGTGCTCTTCCCAGTCGGCGCCGGGCATTGCGATCGCCCAGCGCGTCCATGTGCCGAGGGGTTGTGCCGGGGTGGTCCTGACTTTGGCGCGGATGACCATGTCGGGCGTGAGTTCGACGGGCGAGCGCAGCGGGGCGGTCGTCATCCCCCAGTGCGTTGGTGGATCGCCGGGTCCGATGGAGAGCGTGATGCCGGGCGCGAGTTCGGCGCTGAACCAGAGTGCGAGTGCGTTGGCCGTTGCGTGGTCGCGGACGTGGAGCAGCGTCTCGGCTTCGTGAGGCGCTTGCGCCTGCTCGAGCGAGATCAACTCCGTGTCTGTCGTCCACAGCCGACCCGGCTCAGAGCGCCTGTCGCTGGCGGCCAGGTGACGGAAGGTGCCGGAATAGGAGATCTCGTTGACGGTCATTTCGACGAGCCCGTCGAGCGTGAGGCCGTACGGGTTGTCCTGCAGGAATTGCACCGTTTCGGCGAGATAGCGGTCGTGCACGAGCGCGGTCCAGGCCGTGACCGAGCGGGGGAGCATGACTCCGCCCGGTTTGAGCCAGCGGTCGCGGGCGGCGATGACCGGAGCCAGCATCCCTTCGTCGATCCCGAACCCTCCGAGCCACTCTGAGACGATCACATCGACACGTTCGGGAAGCTCGAGGTCCATGATGTCGCCGTGGATCACGTGGATGATGTCTGCGAGTCCGTTCGCGGCTGCCAGTTGCTGCGCCAGGACGGCGACCGTCGTGCGCTCCACCGCGTAGACGCGCGCGGCTCCTGCCCGCGCCGCGAACATGCTCAGGATGCCGCTTCCCGCGCCGACGTCGAGAACGATGTCGCCGGGCCTGACCGCTGCGTTGATCGCGCGCCGGAAGGCCTCGGTGCGAACGCGGTCGCAGATCATCGTGCGGTGCACCTCGATCTCCGCGTACATCGGGTCCGGCGGGTTCCTGATCGGCGTCCGCACTGTCCGCTAAGAGT
>JBKQKK010000097.1:0-16065 GCA_052147535.1 Solirubrobacteraceae bacterium
GACTCCGGTAGGGGGGCGTACGGCTCCTCAACCGTCGCCAGCAGCTCCTCGGTGAAGAACGGGTTGCCTTCAGCGCGTTCCAGAAGGCTGTCGATCAGCTCCGGAGTTGGCTCGCGATCGAGGATCGCTGTCACCTGGTCGCGAAGCTCGCGTCGCGCGAAGCCCCTTAGCTCTAGCCGGACAGCCTGACCGCTGCGCTCGAGCTCGAGCAGGAACGGGCGCGCCTGATGGCGGCGTCGGACCTCGTCGTGACGGTAGGTGAGAACCAGTGCCAGCCGCTCGTGGCGAATGCCTCTCACCAGGAAAGTCAGAAAGTCCCGGGTCGACCGGTCTGACCAGTGCACGTCCTCCACGACCAAGACGACCGGCGCTTCGCGTGCAGCGCCCGTGAACACCGCCAGCAGCTGCTCAAACAGCCTGCCAGGAGAGCCGACTCCGTCAGGCCCGATGGACCGCCCGGGTCCCGCGTGGTCGCCCAGTTCGGGGAGCAGCCGCACGAGCTCGTCATTAGCCATCCCAATCAGTCGTGTCAGCTCTTGCGCGCCTCGGGCCCGCAAGAGAGACCGCAGCCCGCTCACGATCGGTGCATACGGCAACTCGCCGTCGGCAAGCGGTAGGCACTCGCCGATCACCGCGGTCGCGCCGACCCGGGCCGCCAACGCCGCGAATTCGGCTACCAGACGGCTCTTGCCCATCCCGGCCTCCGCGCCGATCATCACGACAGCTCCTGCCCCCTCCGCGGCCCGCTCAACAGCCACCTCGAGGACCGCTAGCTCCTCACGACGACCCACGAAAAGTGGACTTGAGACGCGCCCAACCACGCCCGCGATTATCCCGCGCCCGTCTCGGCTAAGCCAGAGACCTCACAACTTAAGACGCAAGATAAGCCGAATGCCCGATGGCACTGCGCGGGCTTACTCATAGCTTGGTCGCATCAATCACCCACTGCCCAGGAGGCAGCGATGCACAGCCAGCTCAACTACACGATCGCCAAGCAACATCACGCCGAACTCATCCAGGCCGCCGCGCGCGCACGGCTCATCGCCGATGCCAAGACGCGACGCCCAGAGCGGCAGCCTATCGCAAGACTGAAGTCCTTCCGGCAACGGATCAGCGTAGCCGTCGCGCACCTAACACCGAGCGCGAGTCACGAAGCTTCGTAGAACGGTGACCCGGAATCTCCGCGAACCAGCGGCGTCTCCTCCCACGCCGCGCATACCAAGAAAGCAAGATCGTCGCGTGAATCCCGCTGTCGGCGCCGGTTAGAAACCCCCCTCTGCCGCGACGAACCATGGTCCTGCGGTACCTAACCCCGCGAACATCAGTCTGCGGCTGATGCGAGTGCGCTGCGAAGATCGGCGACGAGGTCGCCGGGGTCTTCGACGCCGCAGCTGAGTCGCACGAGGTCCGGCGGGACCGCGGCCGTCGAACCCTCGACGGATTGGTGGGTCATGGCCTGCGGTAGTTCGATCAGGGATTCGACTCCCCCGAGCGATTCCGCGAGCGTGAATAGGCGGGTCGCGGTTGATATCTCGCGTGCGCGCGGATGACGGAAGCTGACCATTCCGCTGAAGCCGGGCCACCGGACGTCGTAAACCTCCGGTGTCGAGCGCAGCAGCTCGACGACGGCCTGTGCGCTGAGTCTGTGGGCGGCCATCCGCAGGTGCAGCGTCCGGAGTCCGCGGTGTACGAGGAAGCAGTCCAGCGGTCCGGGCACGGCACCGGCAGCGTTTTGGATGAACCGCAGGCGCTCGTACCAGCCAGGCTCCTGTGTGACCACGACACCGCCGACGACATCGGAATGGCCACCGAGGTATTTAGTCGTTGAGTGCACCACGAAGTCAGCGCCGTGCTCGAGCGGGCGCTGATTGGCTGGTGTCGCGAAGGTGTTGTCGACCGCAACCAGCGCGTTGCCCCGCCTGGCCACGACAGCCTCGATGTCGATCACCTCGAGCCGTGGGTTGGTCGGGCTCTCGATCCAGATCAACCGCGTATCGTCACGGACGGCGTTCTCGACCGCGCGGATGTCGGTTTGGTCGACGAGGTCGTATCGCAGCCCCCATTGGGCCATCACCTGGTCCACGAGTCGGAAGGTTCCGCCGTACAGGTCCGCAGGCAGCAAGATGTGTGTTCCCGCCGCGCAGGCCGCGGTGATCAGTGCGTGCTCGGCCGCGAGGCCCGATGCGAACGTGACTGCTCTGCCGCCTTCTAGCTCTCCGAGGGCCCGTTCGAGCGCTGCCCTGGTGGGGTTGGCTGTGCGTGCGTAGTCGTAGTCCTCGAAGAACTCGCCCGGTCGGGACTGGACGTAGGTTGAGGTCTGGTGTACCGGCGGGATCACCGACCCGTATACCGGGTCCGGAGTCAGGCCGGCATGCACGGCGCGGGTGGCGAACGCGTCGGAGTGTTCCGTGTCGGTCATGAGACAAGCGCCTCCAGCAGGTCGGTCCGGGTGACGACGCCCTCGGGGCGCTGTTCGCGGGTGACCAGCAGCGCCTGCTGATCACCGACTAGTAGCTCGACCGCGTCACGAACGGGATCCTCGATCGACACCGACGGGAACGGCGCTTCCATCACCGCGCCGATTTCGGCGTCGAGCAGCGAGGGATCACGCGCAGCCTGTTTCAGCAGGCCTCGCTCACCGACCGCGCCGACAACCTTTCCGGGGTCCGCGGCACTGACGACCGGAAGCTGCGATACGCGGTGCTCATGCAGCAGCGCGACCGCTGCACGGACCCGGTAATCGGTCTGGACGGTGACGAGCGTCGGAACCTCGCCGGCGGCGCGCTTACGTTCCAGCACATCGCGGATCAGCAGAGCGGAAACACGGTCGAGGAACCCGTACTGGCGCATCCACTCGTCGGAGTAGATCTTCGAGAGGTACGAGCGGCCGCCGTCCGGAAGGATCACGACGACCATCGCATCCGGATCTTCGATCTCGGCACTGATCTTGAGCGCTGCGTGCAGTGCCAGCCCGCCGGAGCCGCCGGCAAGGATCCCCTCGAGCTGCGCGAGCCGCCGCGTAGTCAGGAACGCGTCACGATCGGACACCGTCACCCACCGGTCGATCAACGACTGATCGAATGTCTCAGGCCAGAAATCCTCTCCGACGCCCTCCACGAGGTATGGCCGTACGTTGTGGGCTCCTCCGGAGTAGATCGAGCCCTCGGGGTCCGCACCGATCACGATCAGGTCTGCTCGACGCTCCCGCAAATATCGAACGGTGCCGGTGACCGTGCCTCCGGTGCCGACGCCGGCAACGAGATGTGTGATCCTTCCAGCGGTCTGCTCCCACAGCTCCGGTCCCGTGGACTCGTAGTGCGCCTGCGGATTAGCCTGATTGAAGTACTGATTGGGCTGAAACGCGTCAGGGATCTCCTGCGTCAGACGATCAGCGACCCTGTAGTAGGACTGCGGGGAATCGGGCGCCACGTCTGTCGGAGCGACGACGACCTCCGCGCCGTAGGCCCGGAGGAGATCGATCTTCTCCTCCGACATTTTGTCAGGCATCACCGCGACGACCCGGTAGCCCTTCAGCCTCGCGACGATCGCCAGCCCGGTACCCGTGTTACCCGAAGTGGGCTCGACGATCGTGCCGCCCGGCCGCAGCCGACCGTCACGCTCGGCTGCCTCGATCAACGCCACCGCGATCCTGTCCTTGATCGAACCACCCGGATTGAACGCTTCGAGCTTTGCGACGAGCGTGGGTCGCAAGCCCGCTCCGATGCGGGACAACCGCACCAAGGGCGTGTTGCCGATCGTGCCGAGGATCGAGTCCTCGATAACGGGTGCTCTGGCGCGTGGTTCCATACAGGAAAGTTTGCTGATTCCGCTGGACATGGTCAATGGCCGGAAACATTATTCGTCGATGGCGACAAGCACCGCAGGTTCTTCGGAATGCCGTCATCCTGACAGCCTATGCCGAATCATCCGCAGACCCCGATCGATGCGCTGGACCTCGCGATGCTCGAGATCCTCAGCCAGGACGCCCGAATAACCAATCAGCGCCTTGCCGAACGCGTCGGAATCGCACCATCCACGGCCCTGGCACGGCTGCGCTCGCTGCGAGACAGAGGAGTCGTCCGTGGATTCCACGCGGAACTCGATCTCGCCGCGCTCGGCCGCCCCGTCCAAGCGCTCATCGCGGTGCGCCTCACGGCGCACACTCGGGAGCAGATCGACGCGTTCACGTCCACGATCCGCAATCTCCCGGGCGTGCTGATGGTGTTCCACCTCACGGGGGTGACCGACTACCTCGTCTGGGTCGCCGCGACCGATCCGCAGGATCTAAGAGAGTTCGTCGTCGAGCACCTCGCAACTCACCCCGCCGTCTCTCATGCCGAAACCTCGCTCATCTACGAGCAGCGCCGCGGACCGGGTATCTGGGGCTCTGAGCACCCCCCGAACCCAAAGTGATGCTTGCGAGCCCGTAGCCGACGCATCAGCGGATCTGGCTGCGAGTACGGGCCAGGTCGGATGGCGGTGGGGCTTGTCGTCTTTCTAGATTGAAATAGTATGCTTTGCGCTCGCCGCCTGGATGGGCGTTGGCTCGCCCATCCAGCATCGAAGCGTCGGCCTGACTCGGCGCGAGCTTTACCGCATCCATACACCTTGGAGAACCCGGCATGCCCAAAAAGAGAACCTGGAAGCTCCCCGCGCTCGCGGTCCTACCGATCACTCTCCTGCTCGCGGGTTGCGGGCAGCAGCAAACCACCTCCAGTGCAAGCGACGCAGCTGCACCGGCGCCAACGTCCAAGTTCAGTGGAGGCTCGACGGTCCCAGCCGCGGTCGACAAGCCGCTGACGGTCGCGCTCGTTATCCGTACCACGCAGGGTGGCTGGCTCGAGGACTACACCAAGACGATCCAAAGCGAGGTCACCGCGCTCGGCGGCAAGCTCCAGATCTACGACTCGCAGAATGATCTCGGCGAAATGGCGACCAACCTCACCACTGCGGTCAACTCGCATGCCAACATCATCCTCATCGACAACGGCACGGCGGCCGCGCTGGACGGCCCGGTTAAGGCCGCGCTCGCCGAGAAGATCCCTGTCGTCGCGTACGACTCCGACTTCGTACTGCCAGGCGTCGGCTCGATCAACCAAAACGACACGGCGCTCGCGACCAACAGCATTGCGGAGCTCGACAAGGACTTCGACGGCAACGCCAACATCGTCGTGCTGTCCGTGGCCGGCTACACCCCGCTAGACAACCGCCTCGCGGCGCTCAAGACGTACCTCGGATCCCACCCCGGCATCAAGATCGTCGCGCAGACCGGGACCGTCAGCTCCACCGCTTCGCTCGACACCGAGGCCCAGGTCGAGGCATTGCTCAAAGCGAATCCGAAGCCCGGCGAGATCAACGCGATCTGGACCGACTGGAACGATTTCTCGGTGGGTGCCGCGCTGGCGCTGAAGGCCGAGGACCGCAGCGACGTCAAGCTCTACACGGTCGACCTGACCGACCAGAACCTGCCGTTCTTCTGGGACCCGGTTGCACATCTCGAGGCGGTGTCGGCCAGTAATCCCGCGACGATCGCGATCGCCCAGGTGCGTCTGGCCTACGAGAAGGCGGCTGGCGAGAACGTCAGTGACGTGACCGTGCAACCGGTGACCGTGACCAAGGGCGAGCTGCCGAAGACGGCGTTCCCCTTCTCGGCGGTGTCGAAGTACGTTCCCGGCTGGGACAGCGATCCGATCGTGTGGCCAGCGTGGATCCAGGCGCTGGAGAAGCAGCACACGTGAGCTCTGCGCTGAGCCTCACGGGCGTCAGCCATGATTACGGCGACGGGCCGGTCCTCCACAGGGTGGACCTGTCCGTCGCCGCCGGCGAGGTACATGCGCTTCTCGGCATGAACGGTTCCGGTAAGAGCACGCTCGTGCACATCGCCACCGGACACGTACTCCCGACGAGCGGTGAGATCCGCATCGATGCGGTGAGGAGGCGCTTCAATAGTCCGGCAGATGCCATCCGCTCAGGTGTTGCGCTGCTCGCGCAGGAGGTCGACCGGGGCGTGGTGGGCGACGCGACCGTGCACGAGAACCTCACCGCAGGTCTGATCCGTGCCGAGAAGGCGGTCGTCTTTTCTCCGCGTCGCAACCGCGCCCGCGCCCGAGAACTCCTCGTGCGCCACGGCGTGGACATCGCGGTCGACCGCCGCGTCTCCGAGCTGAGTCTGTTCGAGAAACAGGTGCTCTCCCTGGTCCGCGCGGCGTCCAGCAACGCCCGCTATCTCTTCCTCGACGAGCCCACCTCCTCGTTCGATGCCGCCGAGACCGAACGTTTCTATGGCATCGTCAGACGCCTGACGGCGGAAGGCATCGGCATCGGGTTCATTTCCCACCGCCTTGGCGAGGCGTTCGAATTGGCTGACCGCGTCACCGTCCTGCGACACGGCAGAGTGGTGCTCGCCGCCGAAGCGTCCGCGACCACGCCGGAACAGGTCGTCGCGGCGATCACCGGAGACGTGTCGGCGCCCGCCACCCACCGGCGCGGCGCCTTCGACACCGCGCGCCCGGCCGCTTTCGAAGCGGACGCCATCGACCTCGGCCGTGGCCGCAAGCCAATCCCCCTGCGAGTCGCGGCCGGCGAGGTCGTCGCCGTGTACGGCCCCCTCGGCAGCGGCAAGACCAGCTTGGCCCGCACCCTGTTCGGCCTGGCCAAGCCGTTACGGGCGCGCGTCGGCGGCCGCGAGGTAAGAGTCGCCGCCCCGGAACACGCCAGGAAGGTCGGCATCGCGATTGTGCCCGAGGAACGCCGCATCCAGGCGCTGTGGCTCGACCGCGACGTGCGCACACACTTCTCGATCGGCTTCCGGGGGTTGATCCGCACAAGACGCGAGCTCGACCACGCCCGCCGAGCCACGCAGCGGTTCGACGTGCAGCCGCCCGACCCCCGCCGCCTGGTCGGCAATCTCTCCGGCGGGAACCAGCAAAAGGTCGCCATCGGCAAGTGGTCCGACGCGGGCGAACTGCGCCTGCTGATCCTCGACGAGCCGATGAAGGGCGTCGACGTCGCGGCCAAAGAGTCGATCTTCCGATCGATCCATGAGGCGGCAGCGAACGGCACTGGAATCCTCTACCTCACGCAGGAACCCGAAGAAGCGCTCCGCGTCGCCGATCGCGTGATCGTGCTCGGCCGCGACGGGTTCCTCGCCGACCGGCCGGTCGGCGAGTTCGACGCGCTCGACCTCTTGCTCGAACAAGGCGCCGCAGCGCGAGGAGTAAGCAAGCCATGACCTCTATCAGCGAGGACATAACCTCGGTCACCGCGGAGGCGCGCCCCCGGCGCAGGTTCGAGTTCCTCTACCGCTACGCCGCGGTGGGGGTCATCGTGCTCATCACCATCGTGTTCGGCCTCGTCGAGCCGTACTTTCTCAGCTTCGACAACTTCGTCGACATCCTGCGCTCGGTGTCGGTCAGCGCCTTCCTCGCGCTCGGCGTCACCTTCTCGCTCGTCGTCGACGGGTTCGACGTCTCGATCGCGTCGACGGCAAGCCTCGCGGTAATCGCCTCGACGGCCGCGATGGTGTATTACCGCCAAGAGCTCCTCGTGGCCGTGCTCGTACCACTCGTGTTCGGCGCGGTGGTCGGGCTCGTGAACTCGCTGCTGATCGTGCGGCTCCGGCTGCCGGATCTGCTCGCCACGCTCGCGATGCTGTTCATCGTCAACGGCGTGCAGGAGACCTATACGAGCGGCTACTCGATCTATCCCGGCCAGTCCCAGCCGGGCCATGCCGCCGTCGGCAACATCGTGCCGTCGTTCACCTACATCGGTCAGGGCGACCTGCTCGGGATCCCGTTCGCGGCAGTACTGCTGGTCACTATCGTCGTGGTGAGCCACCTGTTCCTCACGCGCACCACGACCGGCCGCTTCATGTACCTGGTCGGCGGCAACATAGAGGCCGCACGTCACCTCGGCCTGCCGATCGGCAGGCTGCGCACATACGCCTACGTCATCAGCGGGATGCTCGCGGCTGTCGGCGGGATCGTGCTCGCGAGCCAGATCGGCGGCGGCCAGGTGTCTGCGGGCGCCCCGCTGCTGACGGATGCCGTCGCCGCCGCCTACGTCGGCTACGCGATCTTCGGCCAGAAGCGGGCGAGCGTCGCCGGCACCCTGCTTGGGGCCGTGCTGATCGGCCTCCTGCTCAACGGCCTGACCATGATGGACGTGCCCTACTATGCGCAGGACATCGTCAAGGGCTCAGTGTTCGTACTCGCGCTCGCCTTCTCATTTCTGCGTAAGAGCAATAGCTGAGAGGACGCGTGATGGTGATGTCATACCCCGTCGATCAGCCCGACTACGCAAATGGTTTTTCGTTCGTCGGCCACAGCGACCAGGGCGGGCGGCCCGACGGATGCCAGATCATGGTCTACGATGGCTACGCTTATGTCGCGCACGCCTTCGCTGAGGGCTTCAGCGTCATCGACGTGCGCAACCCCCGCGGCCCCGTGCCGGTCGGCTTCGTGCCAGCTCCGCCAGGAACCTGGAGCGTCCATCTGCAGGTTTCGGACGGGCTGCTGCTGGTCGTCAACGCCAAGGACCTGTTCGCCGACACGAGCTTCCAGCGTGAGTCGGACTACTACGGCCGGTCAGTCGGGAGCCCCGCACTCCAGGCCGAGCGCGGCTACGCCGCCGGCCTACGGGTGTACGACATCACGACCCCGGACCGACCGCGCGAGATCGCGTTCCTGCCGGTCGAGGGCGTCGGCCTGCACCGCCTCTGGTACACCGGTGGCCGGTGGGCTTATGCCTCCGCGTTGCTCGACGGATTCACCGACTACATTTTCGTAACCATCGACCTGCAGCGCCCCGACCGGCCCGAATTGGGCGGCCGGTGGTGGTTGCCTGGCATGAACGAGGCAGCCGGCGAGACGCCCGACTGGGACGCCTCGCGCTGGCGTTACGGCCTGCACCACGCGATCGTCAACGGCGACACCGCCTACGCGTCCTGGCGCGACGGCGGTCTTACCATCCTCGACCTCAGCGATCGCGCCCACCCCGCGCTCATCTCCTACCGCAACTGGGCCGATCCGTTCGGCGGCGGTACTCACACCGCGCTGCCGCTCGCAGGCCGTGAGTTGCTGATCGTCGCCGACGAAGGCATCGCTGACAACGCGGCAGACGGCGTCAAGCGCACCTGGGTATTCGACATCCGCAATCCGGCCAACCCGGTCAGCATCTCGACCTTCCCGAACCCCTCCGAGGACGACTTCGTGGCCAAGGGCGGGCACTTTGGCCCGCACAACCTGCACGAGAACCGGCCGGGCACTTTCCAGAGCGAGGAACTCATCTTCGCGACATACCAGAACGCCGGGGTGCGCGGCTACGACATCAGCGACGCGTACCGTCCCGAGGAGATCGCCGCCTGGGTACCGCCAGCCCCAGAGCGAATCGTCGACACCCGCCCGAACCGGCCGCGCGTCATCCAGAGCTTCGACGTGTTCGTCGACGTGAACGGCGTGACCTACCTGACCGACTACAACGCGGGCCTGTACATCCTCCAGTACGAGGGCGCACGAGGATGACGGGCGCGGACGTCCTCAAGCGCCTCAGCGCCGAGTTGCCCGACGGAGTGGTGCTGGCGGATGCCGCGACAGTGGCGTCACGCTCCTCGGACCACTCCGGTGTGCCTGGCGACAGGGACGCCCTCGCCGTCGTGCGGCCGCGCACGACCGCCGATGTCTCTGCCGTGCTGGCAGCGGCGAACGAGGCGCGCGTCCCGGTGGTGCCGCAAGGCGCCCTCACCGGGCTGGCCGGTGCGGCCAACGCCGTATCCGGGGCGTTGCTGCTCGATCTGAGCGGCATGAACCGCATCATCCACATCGACGAGACCGAACGCCTCGCGATCATGCAGCCCGGCGTCATCGTGGCAGATCTGCAGACCGCCGTCGCCGAGCGCGGCCTGTTCTACGCACCCGACCCCGCATCGGCAGACCAGGCGACGATCGGCGGCACGATCGCTACCAACGCCGGCGGAATGCGTGCGATCAAGTACGGCGTCACAAGGGATTCAGTGCGGTCGCTCGAGGTGGTGTTGACCGACGGTACAGTCGTGCGGACGCGCCGGAACACCATCAAGAGCGTGGCGGGGCTTGACTTGACCGGACTCGTCGTGGGCTCGGAAGGCACACTCGCGGTCATCACCGAGGTCACAGTAACGCTGCTGAGCGCGCCTGCGGCGCCGAGCGGCGTCGCAGGCACCTTCCCCGACCTAGCGGGCGCACTGCAGGCCGCTAACGCGGTGATCGCCGGTGGTACGCTCCCTGCGACCCTTGAGCTCCTCGACGGTGTCGCGCTCGACGCCATCCGACAGTCCCTGCCGCAGCTCGCGCTGCCGGAAGACGCGCAGGCGTGGCTGCTTGCGGTCACCGATGCGGAGATTGGCGCCGAGGCAGAGCTGGCCGGGTTCGAACAGGCTTTCCGCTCGCACGGAGCGCTCACGGTGCGGCGCGCGGAGACAGCCGCGGACTTGGACGGCCTGCTGGAGGCACGCCGCGCCCTGAACCCGGCGCTCCGTGCGCTGCGGGGCAGCTCGCTCAACGGCGACATCGTGGTGCCGCGCGCCCGGCTCTCCGACTTCGCTCAGCGGCTCGGACGTCTCGCGATCGAGTTCGACGTGGTGATCGCGGTCGGCGGACATGTCGGCGACGGCAACCTGCACCCGGTGGTCGCATACAACGGCGACGATCCGCAGCAGACCCTCTCTGCGCAGGCGGCCCACGACGGCATCCTGCGGCTCGCACAAGAGTTGGGTGGCAGCATGACCGGCGAGCATGGCGTCGGCGTCGAGAAGCTCTCCGAGCTCGACGGCGAGCTGCCCGCACGGGTGCGCGACATTCAGCGTGCCATCAAGGCGGTTTTCGACCCCAACGGCATCCTCAATCCGGGGAAGAAGTACTAATGCTAAACCTGGGCCGTCGAGCGAAGGGCCGTGTCCCCATATGTGCGAACGGTGAAGACGGCGTCGGGGCGACGGCGGTGCAGGTCGTGTACTCGGCGCGGACCGCTCCGATCTGACGAAGGCGTGGGAGCTTGACGAAGTCGATATTGAGCTTGTCCTCTGGCGACGAGGCATCTGAATGAGACGAGCTGCGCGACTGCAGGGCCTTGGAACGACGATCTTCACCGAGATGTCGGCGCTCGCCGCTCGGACCGGTGCGATCAACCTCGGGCAGGGCTTTCCGGACACCGACGGTCCGGCGGTGGTGATCGAGGCGGCTGTCGAGGCGCTACGCGTCGGGGAGAATCAGTACGCGCCATTGTCGGGCGTTCCGACGCTGCGCGATGCGGTGCGCGAGCATCAATGCGACCGCTACGGGCTGGAGCCCGAAGATGTGCTCGTGACGTTCGGCGCGACCGAGGCGATCGCCGCGGCGCTGCTGGCACTGTGCGACCCGGGTGACGAGGTCGTCATGCTCGAGCCCTATTACGACTCCTACGCGGCGTGCATCGCGTTCGCCGGCGCGCGCCGGCACCCGGTAACGCTGTTCCCGCCGGATTTCACGCTCGACGGCGATGCGTTGCGCGCGGCGATCACTCCGCGCGCGAAAGTGCTGCTGCTCAACTCTCCTCACAACCCGACCGGCAGGGTCCTGAGCCGCGCCGAGCTGGAGTTGATCGCCGCCGTCTGCGTCGAGCATGATCTGATCTGCGTCAGCGACGAGGTGTATGAGCACCTCGTCTTCGAGGGCGAGCATCTGCCGCCGGCGACGCTGCCGGGGATGGCGGAGCGGACGCTGACGATCTCCAGTGTCGGCAAGTCGTTCTCCTTCACCGGCTGGAAGATCGGTTGGTGCTCCGGTCCCGCCGAGCTTGTCGAAGCGACGCGCACGGTCAAGCAGTACCTGACGTTCGCGGGCGGCACGCCGCTGCAGCACGCGGCCGCCGCGGCGCTGCGCTTGCCTGCGGAGTTCGTGAACCGCCTGCGAGACGAGCTGCGCGCCCGGCGCGACCAGCTCTGCGCGGCGCTGGCAGCCGCAGGCGCCCGCCCGTTCACGCCACAGGGTACGTACTTCGTCAATGCCGACGTCGGCGAGGACGCGGTGGCTTTCTGCGTGCGACTGCCGGAGCGCTGCGGTGTGGTCGCGATTCCCACTTCCGCGTTCTACGACGACCACGCGGCGGCCGGCACGCTCGTGCGGTTCGCATTCTGCAAGCGCGAATCGGTGATCTCGGAAGCCGCACGGCGGCTGGCCACCCTCAGCGCGTGAGCGCCGTCGCAGCGCTGTCCACGACGTCGCGGGGGTGTCTACGACGTCGCCGACGAGCGGCGAGCTCAGATCTGGCGTAAGCCGTCGGCGGTGGGCTGGTCTGTTTGCTGGAGCTGGCGAAGCTCTTCACGGCCTGCCGCATGGCGCATGGCGCAACGTTATGTCGTTGCGTCGGCTTCGAAGCCAAAGGGCGGAACGCACGGTTGGCATCGGGGACCCGCGGCTGCTGTTCGGCGTTTAGTCATCAGCCGTTTGCGAGCACTCGGAGTTCAACCAACCTTCGGGTTCGTTCTGCGTCGATGTATTTAGAGAGTCAGTTACGGAGAAGAAGGCCGAATTTGACCGCTACGGTGGAACGCAGGGGGGCGCCTTGGGAGGGGTGCCTAGGGTAACGGGTCTCGCTCCGAGCGGAGAGAGGCCGATCTCGCTGTGCGCGGGCAGACTAAAACTACATAGGTCGGCGGCGATGCCAACCACACTGGTAGTTGCATTTTGGAGGGGCCCTTCGATGTTCTGGTTCAGGGGACGGGAAGTTGGACGCTGGGTTGTCGCGTCGGCGATCGGCTCGGCGGCAGTTGTCGCGTTTCAGTTGCTGCTGCCGCAGATTCATGTCATGAAGCCTTTATCGTCCGAGTTACGCAGCACGGGCGCCGAACACCTAGTTCTACTGATCCTCGCCGTCGGCGCGACGCTCCTGCTGCTAGCTGCGAATGCCGCCCTGCGCGAAGGGCGCGGGAACCTCAATAGCGCTCTGCTTGCAGCCGTCGCCATCATGCTGGTAGCCGTCAACTTCGAGTACCTGCACGTAGCGATCTCGCTAGACCGACTGACGCCGTCCGACGCTCTCCTACTGGCCGCGTACGCGCTCAGTCTCGTCGCGCTACTCCGGCAGAACACAACAAACTTTCGGGGCGAGGACATGGAGGCAGCGGTCATCGCCGAGCGCAAGCGGATCGCGCGCGACCTGCACGATGGGCTGGCGCAGGATCTGGTGTTTATCCAGATTTACGCGCAGCGCTTCGACTCCGAGTTCGGATCCGAGCATCCTCTGATCGTCGCAAGCAAACGCGCGCTGGACGTCACCCGGGGCGCGATCGTCGACCTGTCGGCAGCGTCGGCAGCGACCACCGAAGAGGCATTACGGCTTGTCGCGCGCAAGTTCGAGTCTCGCTTCGACGTTGGCATCAACGTGCAGGTTAGTCACGATGCCGTTGAACTCAGCAATACCAAACCTTCCGGCCAGGAGCGGGAGGAGATCATCAGGGTCGTTAGTGAGGCGATCGTCAACGCGGTCCGGCACGGTGGTGCCCGCGTCATAACAGTCGAGCTCGACGCCCGCAACGAGCGGCTGCGTCTCGTGGTCACGGATGACGGATGCGGCATCTCCGAGCCGGCAACGACGAACCTGGGAGAGGGATTCGGCCTGCCGACGATGCGCGCCCATGCAGAGTCGTTCGGCGGCCGGCTGACCGCACGGCCGGGCGCGTGCGGCGGCACCGAGCTTGAAGTGCTGATCTCCAGAGCAAGCTCGGACGCAAGCCCGACCTCCAATGTCACAAGGACAGCAGCCTGAGGGCATCGTTGAAACGCCGACAGACCACTAGCTTAGGAGCCACGACTCTGTAACCGCTCTGGCGAAACGCCCGGAACCCCAGCGTTTATAGGGCCTTCGGCCGACGAAGCCGAGGACTTGAAATGTCGTGACGCCTTAGGGGAGCAGTCATGGTAGGGAGCAGTCATGGTAGGGAGCAGTCATGGTAGGGAGCAGTCATGGCGTGTTAGGGGCGGGCTGGTCTGGCGGTCCCCGTTCGGTGAGGTCCGAAGGGGGACGCGTCTGGCACGGGTTTCAGGGGGTGCTGTTGACCGGTGCGCTGCGGTGCGAGTCCAGCTGGCCGAGCGGCTTCGTTGCGCTCGGTCCCGCCATGCAGCAGTGATCGCTGGGCAGAGCCCAGCTCCCCAGGCTCACTGGCCGGCTATCGGGACGCCTCGGACAGGGGGATAATGCTGGTATGGGGTTGTCGATGCGATCTGTTTCGTTGGCTGGTGCGGTGGACTGTTGGGACGCGACGGGCCTTAGCGACGAGGAGCTCGTCGCGCGTGTGCGGGCCGGCGATGATGCAGCGTTTGAGGTGATTTACGATCGTTATGCCGACGGTGTGCTGGCGTTTTGCACGCATGTCCTCGGAAGCCGTGAGGGGGCCGAGGACGCGCTGCAGCTGACGTTTGTGTCCGCGTATCGAGCGTTGCGTGATGGGGATGGCTGCGTTTCACTGCGGCCGTGGCTCTACACGATCGCTCGCAACCGTTGCTTCTCGGAGCTGCGGGTTCGCCGAGAGGTGGTCGATCTCGACGGGGTGGTGGGCGATCTGCGGTGTTTGGATGACCCCTCAGAACAAGTCCTGCGGCGGGAGGAGCTGCGCGAGCTGCTGGAGGACATGCAGCGCTTGCCGGTTGACCAGCGCGCCGCACTGGTGCTGTTTGAGCTCGGCGATCACTCGCAGGCGGAGATCGCAATGGTGCTGGGTGTGCGCCGGGAGAAGGTGAAAGCGCTTATTTTCCAAGGCCGAGAAGCGCTCCTGCGCAGCCGGAAGGCTCGAGATAGTCCCTGCGCAGAGATCCGCGAGCGGCTAGCGACGGTGCGGGGCAGGATCTTGCCACGGAGCATCACGCGTGCACACGTAGAACGCTGCCCGAGCTGCGCGGCGTTCGAGGTCGAGGTTCGGCACCAACGAGCTGCGCTGGCGCTGATCCTGCCCGTGATAGCGACTGGCGAGTTGAAGTCCGCTGTGCTTGGGTCGGCGCTTGGCGGCGCCGCGGCCGCCGCAGGCGGCACCGGCGGCGGGACGGTCGCGGCTGGCGGGGCCACTGTCGCCGCTGGCGGGACAGCAGCCGGTGGCGGGACAGCAGCCGGTGGCGCGAGCGGGGCAGCTATGGTCAGCACCGCTGGCGCCGGTGGCGGGACAGCAGCCGCCGGCGTGAGCGGGGCAGCCATAGTCAGCACCGCTGGCGCCGGTGGCGGAACGGCGGCCGGTAGCGTCGGCGCAATCACCGCAAGCGCCGGTGCAGCCGGAAGCCTCGCCGTTAGCGGCGCAGGAGCCGGCGGCATCGGGTTGGCCACGGGAGTCCCAGCCGCCGCTGCAGCGACCGGTCTCGCGACGGCGAACTATGCGGCCGTCTCGGGAGCTGTGGCGTCAGGTTCCTTGGGGATCGTCACAAAGCTTGCAACTGTAATCGCAGTCGCTACTGGAGTCATAGGCGTCCATAGCACCCCAATCGAGCCGCTGATCCTTGCGCCACCGGTTCCGATCGTCTACACGTCAACCCCAGCACCGACTTCCACCCCTGCCGAGAGCACACCAGCTGCCACCAGCTCGGCCACCACACCCAGCGGCAACACCACCGAGGGGGCGCCGAGCACCACCGTCACAGCACCCGGCGACGCGACCGCGACCAACGCCCCGGCGGCAACGACCGCCCCGACCGATCCGGCGGTCCCGACCGCGCCGGCGGCAACGATTGCCCCGACCGCTCCGGCGGTCCCGACCGCTCCGGCGGCGACGACCGCTCCGGCGACGACCGATCCGACCGCGCCGGCGACCACGACGATCGCTCCGGCGACGACCGCCCCGGCAGGCACGACCGATCCAACCCCGCCGGCGACGACGACGACCGCTCCGGCGACGACGACCGCCCCGGCAGCCACGACCGATCCAACCACGCCGACGACGACGACCGCTCCGGCGACGACGACCGCCCCGGCAGCCACGACCGATCCAACCACGCCGACGACGACCACCGACCCAACGGCCACCACCGACCCAACGGCCACCACCGACCCAACGGCCACCACCGACCCAAC
>JBKQKK010000098.1:0-3914 GCA_052147535.1 Solirubrobacteraceae bacterium
AGCTGACCATCAAGATCCCATGGTGGGACGACCGCCAGCTCAGCTACAGCTTCCCGCCTGCATAAAGCCGAAAACCGAGAAAACGCGAAAAGCAGGGTCGAAAAAACGCACCGGAAATCCAGGTTAGTGGAATCAAGAATCGGCGGCGACGGTCATCTGGGGCCAAAGCAATGGCCGATTCTGGCCCACGGAGGCCGGATCCGGTCCACGCGGAGCCGTTCGTGGTGCGTTCAGGCGTTCAGGGCCGTTTAGCGGCAACATGCTTCCTCTAACGCGCGTTAGAAGACAGATTGTTGGCCGTTTTGGCACGTTTACTCAGACGACCCCTATCGGTCCCGCGGGTTCTACCCACTCAAAATGCGGAGGAGCCCAAAATCCAACGCTTAGTGTTTGTCGCCACTCACGCCGAGCGGGGGTGTCGGGACGGCTCGATCATCGCTGTCGCGCTGGCGTAAGGTCGGAGTTGCCCTGCGGGCGGGCCTGCGCTCCGCCGTTCGGATATCCCACCCTTGGCCTTGGCTAGTAGTCATAAGATCAATTAACAAGCGCAGAATATCCATACGGCGCTTGGACCACAGAGGGTGACCTCCGGGTAGCCACTCCCGCGCCTGCAGTTATTGATTCATGTGCGCCCTTAGCCCGAGCGTGACGGGCGAGCGAAGGCGCGGAAGCGCTCTTGGAGGTCGAGCAGGGCGCTTTCGCCGCGCAGCACGCTGCCGATCAGGTAGAAGCCGGCGGCGCCGACCAGCGCGAGCACGGCCCAGCCGAGGCTCAGCGTAACTGCCACGATCACAAACGCGAACCCTAGCGCGGCATTGAATTGGTTGGTAGTCATCTATTCCAGTTCCCTTCCTTTGCGGCGGTCATAGCCGGCGAGCGTGACAGTGACGCGCACGCCGGGCAGCTGGTGTGACTCGATGTCCTGCGCGACGCGGCGTTGCACGTCGCCCAGCGTGTCCGAGAGCGCGTCGGCTTGGTCGACCGTGAGCTCAACGGTGAGGTTGTCGGAGGCGTAGCGCCCGCGGGAGGCCGTTACCGCGGCGTTGCGGTTGGCGGCTGTCTCGGCGATACGCTCGATCGTGCGCGGCTCGACGGTGGTCCGGCCGCGCGCGTGCTCGTCTAGTTCGAGATCGTGGCGAGCGAGGTAGGGGCGCGGGAGCATCCTCGTCGCCAGGTATGCGGCGGCGAGGAAGACGACGACGCCGCAGCCGGCGATGATCGCACGCTCAATCCCGGTGACGGGGCGAAGCCGGGCCAGGGTGTCGTAGATCGTGCGGTAGGCGCTGATCGAGTTCACCGTGTGCGGGGAGACCTTGGCCGCCAACAGGATGACCATCACGCCGTACCAGACGAGCGCGAGCGCGAGCAGCACGACGAGCGCTCGGGCGACGGTCGCCGCAGCCGGGACGCGGACCCTGACGCGCTGGCGAGGCATCTACTGCACCCTCCTGTCGTCGGTCACCCGTCGGGCATCAACGCGCGCTGCCAGCTCGAAAGGCTCGCTGAGCGGGGTGAGGCGCTCTTCGATCTCCCGTTCGGTCTGGCGGCGTTCACGCAGCGCCTCTCGTGTGGCCCGCACCCGGATGGTTCCGCCTCGCCCGCCGCGGCGCGGGCGCGCCCGCGCCCGTGCTTGGGTTACGCCCCGGGGCTGCTCGGCCAGCGCGGCCGCTACCCGGGCAAGCGCGCGGCGGCGCGCAAACATCGGACCCCGCTCGGTCTCGCCGAGCGCGATCAGCCGCTCGCGGCGGGGCACGAGCATCCCCGCGAGCAGCAGCAGGCCGACGACGACCGCCCCGACGCCGGCGCCGACAGACACCCAGGCCACCGGCCCGGGGGCTTCCGCGCGGCGCAGGTAGACGCCGACGTAGTGGCGCAGGTCGGGAAGGTGAATAAGCGCGGCCAGGTGGGCGAGGCTGACCGTGCCATGGCCACCATTGATCTCGAAGATCGCCGCGGCGAGCGCAACGAGCGCGAGCAGGGTCAGCAACACAAAGCCGAGCACGAGCACGATCCGGCTGGCCAGCGCAACCAACAGCACAGGGACCGCGACGATGAGCAGCGCCACGCCCACCGCCAGCCCGCGCAGCCCACGAGCGACGACGCGGATGACGGTCATCAAGCGACCTCTACCATCGTGGGGTCGGCGATATCCTCGAACACGATGTTGATCGGTCCGAGGCGCTCGCCGAGATCCGCTACGCCCGCAGCGACGGTCACCCGCTCGCGGACGCGATCAGCCAACGCGTGCAGCGCCACCGGGCGGGCAATCAGCGCTAGCCCGAGTTCGTAGCGGCCCTCGCGGAGCGATATCACGCTAACCCCGGCCAGCGGCGCCCCATCAACAGTGATGGCTCCGGCGAACCGGTTGCCGTGCCCGGCGGCGGCCACCCCGTCGACGGACAGTGCCGCGCGAAGCGCCACCTGGGCAAGGCGCACCCGGACCGACGCTGCGGGGACCACGACCAGTGAGCCGAGCCTACTCGACGCGGGACTCACCGCCGGTGTCATCGCCCGGGAAGTAGAGATCGTTCACCGAGATGTTGACCTCGGTGACGTCCAGGCCGGTGATCCCCTCGATGCGCTTGATCACGTTATCGCGCACCGCTTCGGTCACCTCGGGAATCGACACCCCGTACTCGAGGACCAGCGAAAGGTCGACCGCCGCCTGCCTGGAGCCGACCTCCACATGCACACCACGGGTGCTTTCGGTGCCCATGCCCACGCGGCCGGTGACCCCGCCCATCGCGCGAGCGACACCGCCGCCAAGGTCGTGGACGCCCTCGATCTCGCGGGCCGCGATCGCAGCCACCTTCGTCACCACGGCATCGGCCAGCGAAGTCGTGCCGCGCTCGGACCGCAACAGGTCCGCCTGCGAACCACCGCCACGGCGGGTGACCTGCCGTCCCGGTGCAGTGCGCTCCGGCTCCGCCTTCTGCTCGGGGGGCGTGCTCTGTTCTGCCATGTTCACTCCTTCGAAAGGCCGGCCCGTGAGTACGGGCAGACGATTTGGGCGCTCTTAGCTACAGACCGGCGGTGAGTGCGAAACGTTACGCTGGCCCGGCGGTTTCTGCGGCTCCCTCGAGCCGCTCGCGGCGAGCGGCCGCCTCGTGCTGGGCGGCACTTGAGACCTCGGCCTGCGCGTCGGCGCGAACCGCCGCAAGCTCGGCTTCGAGCGCTCCGCTGTCGCTGACGAGCGCCAGCAGCTCCCGCGTTCGCGCCATCTCGTCCGCGAGTCGTCTGCGATCACGCCGATACTCGCGATCGCGAGGCTCGCCGGCCGCTCGCCACCGGCCTGATCCCGGTCGCCGCCGTCGGGCTCGCACGATCACCGTGGGGCCAGATCAGGCCAGACATCAACACCCAGGGCGAGATCCGAGAGCCAAACTAGACTGTTTTGCAGGCTAGTAGTCATAATAACTATTATCGAGCACGATTTAGTTATCGCGTTCTTCGCGCACTCCCACGAGGCAGAACGTTGCTGAGCAATGGAGGGTGACTCCCGAGGGCGGCGACAGCTCATTCCGGCGTCCTCCATGCAATCCCTGCTAAGCGTTTCCCTCGGCGAGGCTGACGTGCCATTCAGCTCGTGCGAGCAGCTCGTCGAAAGTAATGACCTCCGGTTCGTACAGGTTGTGAGAACGATGCTCTGAACTGGCCCCACTGCGACGTCTTGAACTGGCCCCACCTGAGCGTCCGATCGTGACCTGACGCTTGGCGCTCATATCGAGCGTTGAGCGGAAGAGCGCGGAGGAGTGGAATCCAGAGTGGAACAGTTCGAGCAGATCAGAAGGGATCGGGATCGGGAGGGGCTCTCGATCCGGGGGTTGGCGGTCCGGCATGGCGTTCATCGGCGGGCGGTCAGGCAGGCGCTGGAGTCCGCGGTGCCGCCGGTGAAGCGGACGGCGGTGGGTCGT
>JBKQKK010000099.1:0-3953 GCA_052147535.1 Solirubrobacteraceae bacterium
GCGGCGGCGGAAGCCGCGAACGCCCATCAGGAAGCGTGAATTTGCAGCAGCCCAGGTGCCGCGGACCGCCGACGACGGCTGTTGGACGCGCGACGGCCAAACCAGAGGCTCCGCTCTGCTCCACGACTGGCGGAGCGACAGCGGCGACCCGGCGTGCGACGTGTCGCCGGCCGCCGCCGCTTAGACCGGTTCTCTGTACCAACAATCCCCTGACCCCGGCCCCGACGATCAAGAAACTGGCTCGCAGCGGGGTTTTTCAACCCTCGCTGTTTGACGAGCAGAGCCTCGCGACGATCACCGGCGCCAAGGACTTCCCCGACGAGCGGCTGATCGTGTGCCGCAACCCGCTGATCGCTGCGCAACGCACCCGCAAGCGCCAGGAGCTTCTGGCCGCAACCGAGACCGACCTCGCCGAGATCGCCCAGCGCGTAGTGCATGGCACCCTCGCCGGCGCCGACCAGATCGGGTTGGCTGTCGGTCCCGCGGTCAAGCGCTAGAGGCTAGGAGGAAAATGCCTGCTTAGGTGCCATCACTGAGGGCTTCCCGTGCGGTACGGCCTGCCGCACGTCGTGGCCGTAGGGCCAGCGGGAGCCTGCCCTTTTCATGCGTTCCGGGTACGCCCCGCAAGGGGCGCATGTGTCACTGATATGGACGACGCCGTAATCAAATTCCCAGCGGTGGCAGCCAAAAACGGCGCATCCGAGTGGATGCGACGCCTGCGCCTTCCTCGTTGCCGGATCCTGCGCCGAACGCCCCCGGGCTTCGGGCGCTCCTTCCTAGACCAGGCGTTCGCGTCTGCGCGCGCCGCCTTCACTCCGGTCAGCTTACGCCGCCCTCGGCCATATGGTCTAAGGCCCTGGTCAACGCCGTTTACTTGAGGCCCAGCGTCGGGCTTCCGGCGCTCTTTCCGCACGCCGGCTTCCCTTCCGCTCCCGGTGGAAGGGGGCGGCGAACGAAGGGGGCAGCCCCCGGACTCTCGCTGCTCGTCCCGAGCGGACACCTGGCGGACCGGGACTCCGGCGCTCGCGGTTGGGCGAAGGCGATCACGCGACCTTTCGGCGAACGCGCGCCTACTCTCAGCACGTAGTTCTCATCGTCACATGGGACGCAACCTCGTCACACGCCCTCACTTCTTCCGCGACAAGTAAACAAGTAGCCAGCAGGTAATTATGAACGCGCTTTCCGTGACAGAAGAGTCCCCTGTGGACTGCCGCTACCCGCTGTGCCAGCTGGCCGTCCAAGAGAACGTCCCGGTAGAGAAGGTGTATTTCTGGTTAAAGGTTGTGCAGAATCCGCCGAGGAACGCAGTCCCGTGCGCGCGCGTCGGGGAGTCGAACGTGCCGGCGAAGGCACCGCCCCCGCCCGCACTCAACTGCGACGAATGCCAAGACGTCGTGGCAGGCGACGCGAAACTGGCGCCGGCGATAGGTGATGGGGTATCTGTCCACGCTGACTGTGGGCCGCAGGCCGAGAGGTCATACAAGAACACCAGCCTCAACACGGTGGCACCGCTAGGATCAACCGTGAAATTCACGCCGACAACTGGATTGGACGGGCCACCGACGCCCGTGTTCAGCCATACCCCGGGTGTGGGACCTGCGACCGTAAATGCAAACCACACGGCGTTGTCTGCCTGCACGGTCCCTTGAGCGTTGATCGCCTCGACCTGCCAGTAGTAGGTTGTACCAAGCATCAGACCAGTGAGGCTGGCGCTGGTCTGTGTGTTCGTGGAGACCCAGGAACCATCGCAGGTGTTATTGTTGGTCGTGTCGACGCAGTACTGATAACTGATGGCGTTGCGGCTGGCAGCCCAACTGAGCGAGGGAGTGTTCAATTGGCCGTTCGCACCGTTGTTTGGACTCGTCTTTCCGAACGCGCCGGGTGCTGAGGGAAGACTGGGAGAACCTCCGGGCCCAGGAGAACCCGGGGACGATGCCTTGATCACGGCGAACGTGAGAGTCACGCTGTTCGCGGCGTCAGCGACCCGGAGGCGATACTGCCCGACTTCGACTGGCCTCGGGCCAAACAGTCGCTTCACGGTCATGGTACGCGAACCGTGGACGCTTCCCCGCGTGCTCACGCCGCGTAGTTTCTTCCAGTTCGCGCCCGTTTTCCGCCACAGCCCATAGGCAAAGCGCACGCTCTGTGACGAGAATCTGTAGACCAGCTTGACCTTCTCGGCTTCGCTGGCCCTAAAGCTCGTTTTGGTCAGATGCGCCGAAATCCTGCCAGAGCTCGTGACCGATGCGCTTGCGGAGATCACGCCGAACAGCGCGAAGATCAGGGCTGCGCTCGCCACCAGAGTCGCGCCGACCCGTCGCATGCCACCAAACCGCACAAGGGTTACGTGGTGCTTCATGATGGTGCACCTCACTCCAAATCCAACCGAGGAACCACAGCTCGTCCTTTCAGACTATGTGCAAAAGGCTGCGGGCGTGATGAACCCCGTAGTTCTGATGGCATAGGATCGCACCCGCCGATTGCGGCGTCATCAGTGATTTCCTACCAATCCAGGTTCGGCTAGGTACTCACCGACGTGGGCAGAAGCCCGCGGCCGTGTCGGCGCCCGGGAGCATCTCGGGGTCTGCCTAGCAGCGGAGACGTTCTGTGTCAACCCCTAAGCGCAAATTCTTTTCGGGGGCGTTGGCGGCGGGGAGCCAGCCCGGGACCCGAGGCGCCGCCGGCTGGCGGTGCTACCCCCCACCGATCCGTGCGGGCGGCGAGCGGCGAACGGCAACCCGTGGGTTGTGTAAACGCGCAGCCTTCTGTCGGCAGGGGCAACCTTGCTGTCCCCCCGCAGCGCTGCCGTGTTATGTGGCGCTCCCGGCTAGCGGAGCGCTTCGAGCCGTCAAGAGCGCCGCTACGCGGCTCGCTGCGCGCGGCCCTGACGGGCCGCTCTTGACTGCCCGCCCCCGCTGCGCTGTTTTGGCGGTGAAGGTTGCGCTGCGCGCAGGCTGCCCTGGGCAGAGCCAACATCCAGGCTGGGGCAGAGCGTCGCCGGCCATCCGCTCGGTAGCGGGGACATCGATGCTGTCGCCGTCCGGGTTGGGGATGGTTACTGTGATGTACTGCTGGGCGGCGCGGTGGCGTGCGAGCTCGTAGGGTACGCCGTCCTGTCAGCAGCGCCACACCACGCGGCTCCAGGCGCGGCCGAGCGTGCGGATCGCGCGTTGGTGATCGTGTCCTTTGGCGATCGATCTGGCGTAAACCGCTTGCGCCCAGGGGTGCCAGTGGCGGGTGCTCTCAGCGAGCGTGCAGAACGCGTCGCGTAGGCGCTTGTTGCACGCCCAGCGGAAGTGAGCGACCTTGTGCTTGCCGGACTGGACCGCCACAGGTGACTGGCCGGCGTCGCCTGAGAGCGACTCGTGGGTGGGGTAGCGCGCGCGGCAGTCGCCGATCTCGGCGAGCATCACGGACGCTGTCAGGACAGTGTCGGCGCCCTTGAACAGCGACAGGAAGATCGCGCCGTCCGGGTGAGCACGGATCGCGGACCCGATCTAACACCTGGGCGTAGTCCTTGCCGCCACGCTTGCCGGCGACCGCGACCTCACGCGATCGCACATCCCACATCAGCAGCCCACTGATCCGCGGGTGGCCACCGAACAGCGCGTAGCGACCCCACAGCGGCGCGGCGAGCGCTTCGGGCAGCTCGCCCGCGCCGTCACTCCAGCGAGCAAGCTCGCGCCCCTCATCGGGCTCGAGCGTGACCGCGCCAACGGTGCCCGCGCGCCCGCCGCCACCCGAGAATCGCACCAGCGCCGCCGAGGCCCCCCAACGTTCGAGTTCCTGCCACACATCCTCCGCATGCAGCTCGCGGCGGCCGTGCAACCGCGCAGCGTGCGGCCGGGCTGCTTGGCGGCCCGTTGGCGTATGACAAGACTCACCGCTCGGCGCCTTGCACGTCGGGCACGGCCGGTAGCGCCACCCACGCGCGTCGCACAGCCAACGCGCCG
>JBKQKK010000100.1:0-4331 GCA_052147535.1 Solirubrobacteraceae bacterium
CGGACAACGCACGTCGGGGCGGGGACAGGCCAACTGAGCACGGGCCCGAGACACGCTCTACGTCATCTACTGAACCTCCAATGTCGCGTATCTACTCAATGTGTGCGACCTCGCGTCGCACCGCCGAAACCAGGGCTCGCAGAGTGCGGTGCAGAATCACTGGTTTACCTATGCAAGGGGGCCGCCGGCTACGTCGAGATTGCGGGAAGGATGACGTGGGCGGCGCGCGCGGTATGGCGTGCGACGAGCCCGAGCTCCGCATCGGCCTTAGCCACGGCTGCGTGCCAGTCCTCCTCGGTTGCGGCCTTGACGTGGTCGTCGCCCGAGCGCGAGCTCGCCGAGCAGGCCGAGGCGTCCTATGAGCGGATGGTGAAGGATGGCAAGCCGGATCAGGCAAGAAAGTGGGCGCGAGCGCGACACCGGAGCACGCATCAATTGAGGCCCTCGAAGGGCAAAGCCGCGCGGCAGACCTAGAAGCTCCTGACGTCTGCACTTCGCTACGTCAGTCACCCGCGCCCACCAACAAGATACCCCCAAGCGACCACGCCGACAAGACCCGGCGACGATGACAGCTGCGCAAATGCCGACAAAAGCCGCGATCAACGAAACCGCACCCACAACTTCAAGCGGCACAGGAAGGGATCTACGCCCCCGCGCGACCCGCGCCACCCGATCGGGGCCCCGAAAACTGTTCCCCAGGCCCCTTGACTTTCATCGGTCGCCGATAGCAGGGCCTTGGCTCCGGCGTGCGAGGATCGTCGCTGCATATGCAGGCCACGGCCTGCCGCTCTCGGAAAGTCGTCGCAATAGTCGGGTCGGCGGGAGCCTGGTATGTCGTCTGAGACACGGCGTGCTGCGGCGTGTGCGTGCGATCGACGGAGCGGCGGGTTGCGTTGGCGTGCGAGCGACACTACCTCCGGGCCGTGGCCGGGATCCGGAACACGCCGTCTGAGCGTATGTTCCAGTGGTCGGTCGGGAAGTCCTGCGCGGAGAGGGTCCTGACGAGCTTTACGCTGGCGCCTGTGCGATCGGGGCGCGGCAGCCCATCGGCGAGGGTGATCGGGATCCACCGGGCGCCCAGGACCCGGCCGCCGGGAGTAAGCGTCGCCCGCAGGATCGTGCTGTCGTCGAGCACGCCCCCGCCGGCGAGTGTGTGGTAGCCGATGAAGTTGCCGAGCGAATACGCGATCAGCCGGCCGCGGTAGCGCTCGACGCCGCGAATCACGTGCGGTCCTGACCCGAGCACGATCGAGGCGCCCGCGTCGACCACGGTGTGTGCGAACGCGCGAGCGTCGCCGCGGTTCTCGCCGAGGTAGAACTGCGTGCCGTAGGGCGTGTGCAGCTGATCGGCGCCCTCGGCACCGGCGTGGATGAATCACCACGACGATCGCCGCGTGCCTGCGCGCGCGGCGCACGAGCGCTTGCGCGCCGGCAACGTCGAGCAGGTTTGCGTCGTAGGCGTAGGGGGCAAAACCGAGGAACGCGACGCGGGCTCCGTTCGCGCGCAGGTAGGTGATCTCGCCCGGGAAGCCCGTGTGCGCGACCCCAGCGCGATCGTGCGCGGCGACTGTCTGCGCGCGTCCTGAGGCACCGAAGTCCATGGAGTGGTTGTTGGCCTGGTTGACGAGGTCAAAGCCGAGGTTGCGCAGCGCCAACGCGTAGCTCGGCGGCGCCTGGAACGCGAAACACACGCCGCTGGGCAGCGACGTGCACTTCGACACGCCGGCCGTCGACAGCGTGCCTTCGAGGTTGCCGAGCGTGATGTCGGCGGCGTGCAGGTCGCGGGCGACCGGCGCCAATGCCCGGTCCAGTCCGCCCGGTGGAAGCCCGCGCTCGGTGCTGATTGCCATGTCGCCGACCCATTCCAGCGTGACTGAATGCGGCGAGGTTGTCGGCCGGTGACCCGGCCGCCCGGAGGCGCTCGCGACCGAGGTCAGCGCCACAACGAGCGCTGCAAGCGTGATGAGCGGTCGCATGCGGGCATCATCGTCGATCAGGTCGCCAGCGCGAGCTCGCATCGGGCGCCACGACTCCCACACCAACCGGCCTGGGGCATGCTCCGCCGCCACATTCACTCCTGATACCCGCCGCGGCCGCCGGACGAGCCAGGCGTCGCCAACCCAGTCGCGCGCGACAAGCCGGCTCCAAAAAGCCCCAAGGATCGTCTGCGCGGCTACGGCGGGCGCATGGATCGTCGCCGATGCGGTCGTGCGCCGTCGGAGGCGCCGATCGTCGCCGTCATCGGCTACGAGACGGTCGGTCACAAACACCTGACCGACGCGCTGGCGCGCATCAACGCCGTCGACGACGCCCGAATGAAGACGCAATCGCCACAGGCCGGCGCCAGCGCGCCGTAGCGCTCGAGCACGATGACGACCGTTCCGCTGAACGCTACCCCCAATCCCAACCCCAGTCCTGGATTGCCGATCGCTTCGACCTACTCGGCCCGGTGTTCGGAGTCTGTGTCGCCAGTCGCAAAGTAGTGTTTTCTAAGTTGCATTAGAGGACATTTCAGGGCGTGGGTTAGCGACGAGACGTGCCTCCCGTAGCCCGCCGCCAGCGTCGACGCGGGAGTAGGCGATCGTCACCGACTCGCCGATGAGCGCTGCGGTGGTGGGCTGCGCGAGTGCAGCGACGTGTTGGCCGACGTCGAGCTCGCAGCGCGCGATCGTGCGCCCGTCGCGGTCCAGGTGGACGGCGACAAGCGTCGCAGTCGTCAGCTGACGGGCTTTGAGCTTGCGCCAGGCGCGACTGCGACCCGCGATGTAGCGGCTGCCGGGGTTCTTCAGGACGCTGCCCTCGAACCCGAGGTCGACGATCGCGTGATGGGTCTCGGCCGAGGCTGGCAGCGTCTGCACGGGCCGGATCCGTCGATCGTCGGGGAGCGCCGCCAGCAGCATTTCGCGCCGTTCGCGCCACGCATGCGCGCGGAGATCGCCGACACCCGCAAGGGCGAGCAGATCGAACGCAATGACATGCAAGCCAGCGTTTGCGACACGGTCGGCGCCGAACACGGCACGGCCGACGGCAGCGAAGTCCTGAACGACCTGGCCGTCTCGCTCAGCGAGAGCGACGAGCTCGCCATCGAAGACGGCGCCCGGACGTAGCGCGGCAAACGAGTCCAAGAGATCGCCAAGCCGGGTGGTGAGGCTCGTGCCGTGCCGAGACCAGGCCCGCACCCTGCCGCGGACGCCCACTTCGATCAGCAGCCGGAAGCCGTCGTGCTTGGGCTCGAGCACCCACTCGCCGCCTGCGGGCCAGTGCCGGATCGGCGAGCTGAGCATCGGCCTAGGAGCGGGCACAGGACTGAGCCTAGACAAGGTTGTTTGCCCGCGCTCAGCTTCGAACGTCCGCGGTGGCCTGCTAGGCATCGAGCTCGATCAGGTCGCTGAGGCTGCGAGCGAGCCGCGCGCTCTTGAGCCGCTTCTCCGACGACTGGGATCGCTCGGGCTTGAACGAGCCGACGATCGGGTTCACGCGATTGCAACAGCGAGCTGTAACGCCTGACCGAGTCGAAAGCAGCAGCGGGCCGGGCGTTCAGCGGGACCGGGACAGATCGTCCGATCGACGGCCGCTCGGGGTCAAGATTACACCAATTCGGGCAACGTCGGCGGTTCGGATCTGGTGGCCGCCGTTGTCCGATTGGGGAAGGCCTCGTCGCCAGGATCGACGCCGACATCGTGGCTCCTCCGGCACCACAGCAGCAGTCACGGCGCCGGCGCCGACACTGCTGCTCTTGTGCTTGCAACGCTTGGGATCTCGGCTAGCGCCGGAGCCGAGAAGCCGAGAAGCCGGCGGCGACCGCGAGAGTGCTGTATCGCCCCTGTAGACGGCTGCGCGACCGGGTGGCCGAAGCTTGCTTATGCTTTGATCGTGCGCTGCGCGGTTAGCTCTGGGGGTTGTGCGTGACCACTGAGCGCACTCCGCAACCCGCCTCCAGTCGACACGCTCCCCAACCCCTAGGGGTTGGGGTTGGTGGGTTGGTGGAGCGCGAGGTTGAGTTGGAGCGGGTGGGTCGGGTGTTTGATCGGGTGGGTGCTGGGGTTGGGGCGGTGGTTGTGGTGCAGGGTCCTGCTGGGATCGGGAAGAGTGAGTTGCTGGCGGCGGTGCGGGCGGCTGCTGTGGCGCGTGGGTTTGGGGTGTTGTGGTGCTTTGCATCGGACGGCCGACGCTCCTCGCTTGTGCTTCCGCGTGAACCCGATCAATGGTTTGCGTCCGAGTCAATGACACAGATCCGGGTTTTGATTAGCCCGCATCTGCGAGGCTTCGGTCTTGACCAGGAAGGGTCCTTGATGACCGAGCCGGGAGATTCAGCAGGCAGCAACGGCGGC
>JBKQKK010000101.1:0-14903 GCA_052147535.1 Solirubrobacteraceae bacterium
TGTCCCGAGCTTCGCGTCGCGCTCGCGCCACAACTTCCACACCGACTCATACACCTCGCCGTCGCTCAGTAGCCCGTCAACTGCCGCCAGATCGCTCGGCAGCAGCGCCAGCCCCGCTGGCAGCAGCGCCTCCAGCAAGCACCGCTGCCGATCCGGCGTCACCCTCAACACTCCGTCACCACAATCACGAGTTTTGTCATATGCAGGGGATTTCTAACACCAGCATCGGACAGAACCGAGTATTTCCGGATCAACTAGCTAGCCTCGGCGTCCTGTCCATGAGCGCAGACTCGGACCTTCAAGCGTCGCTGGGCGCTCAACCCGGGCTCGCCCGAAGGCCGAAGGTGTCGCACAGATGCCCGGTGGTCTGGGGCGTACATCCAGACCGCGCACCACAGCACCTGAGTGAGGAACTGCCCGGTTAAGCCGAGGCGGAAGTGCAGCTCGTTGCGGATGAGCCTCGGGCTGCCGAAGCGTCCGATTGCGAACGTGCTCGCCCGGTCGGCGGTCCCGATACAGGCGCGCCGTTGACCATGTTGGTGAGTATGCGCTGAGCGTCCCCGAGAGCGCGCAAATCTACTACGGCGATTGCAACTCGATGCGTGCGATCGCATCCTCAAGGCGCTCCGAGAAAAGCCGCATGAGCGTGCTCATAGCCCGAATCCCCATGTAATCCTCAAGACAGAATGCCAGGCCCACGACGGTAAGGATCACCTGCTCGCGCTCTCCGCTGTCGGCGAGTCCGTGGCGAAATTCTTGACCGGGACCGCCGAAGATGCGCTTGCGCATGAAGTCGACGTAGTCGGGGGAGGGGTCGAGGAACTCGATGATCTTCGGAGCGACGATTGAGAACGATGATCTTCCCGCGCCGCTGCCGGATTCTCTCGGACCGCTCGGCGGCGATGCTCTGCAGGACGCCTTCGAGGCCAAGAATCAAGGGCGGGATGGCCTTCACCCACTGGCCCGCTGCTGCGGACGCCAGCGCGTCGTCCAGCCATTCACGAAGGATGGTGTTGAGATAAGGCGCCTTACGAAGTTCGGCGCGCATGGTGGCGAGCAGCCGGCCTTCGAGCACGACCTCAGTTAGCGCCGCGAGAACGACCGCCTCCACCTCGGTGCGCGCAAGTCCGAACAGCAGGCGGGTGGTCGCAAAGTCGAGCAAGCTCAGAAGCAGCCAGAGCGGATCATTTTCCCACTTGCGCATGAAGGCGCTGAGGTCGGCGAAGTGCCCGTCGAACCAGCGGAGGGGCTCGGCGAGCTTGGCGAGGGTCAAATCCGCAAACGGCGAGCGGAAGGCCAGGTCTACAGAACCAATCCGAAGCAGGCTGTCGATGGCAGCCGAGGCGCCGAAGGATCCCCAGAGCAGCGGCGCCATTTCGGACAGCGCGTGTGGCCGTGCGATACCTGCAAGCCCCGAATAGAGGTCGTCTCGTCCAGCCATCCGGACGAGACCGCTTATCGCGCCGACCTCGCCACGCCAGAGACCCTCCATGGCCGTCATCTCGCGCAACTGCTGCAGCTCTTTCGTCATGTGCAAGTGGGGGGATGTCGCGGCGAGGGCACGGCTGAGCTCGTCGCCTGCCAGACCGAAGCCCGGGAGCCGCAGGGTCGCGCTGAGGCCGCTGGCCACACCGAGGCAACGCGTGGCTGCGGCCGTGTCGTCGAGACCGAAGGCTTTGATCAGAGCGTTGAGGCTGTCAAGTCCGTACGCAGTCTTCACGTCTCGCGAGAGGTTGAGCGGCCCCCGCGTCCAGAGGTTGATGGAGTCCATCTGGCGCATCAAACCGGTGAGGGCGAGGCCAGCCTGGACGGTGTTGCTGACGCTCGACGCGTACAGCGTTGGCTGGCCCCCAGCAATGGCGCAGATTTCATGGAGGCGGCGCTGGAGTTGCTCGCGCGTCGCGGCGAGTGCCCGGCGCTTCTCCGCCTGTTCGCGCTCGGCGGCCCACTGCATCACGGCGAAGAAGCGTTCATCGGCGGAGAGGAAACTACCTATGAGCCGGCGCCAGACCGCGTCCTCGCCGTGTGCTGTGATGACCGTTCGCATCAACTTCCGTCGCTGACGCTCGGGGAGCCGGTCGATCTCTGCTTCCGAGTGGGTAGGTTTCAGCGATTTGGGCATCGCCGAATTCGCGAACGCCCGATAGTTTGCCGCCAACGGCCGGCGACGCCGCCATTCGAGCTGACGGTGGAAGAGCCTGCCTCCCTCGTGGACTCGAACCCGTCCGAGCCTGGGCAAGTTCAGCTCGGCCTCTGGTTGCGCCTCAATAATGAGTATCGGCTCGCGTGCCATACCCCTGAGAGAGAGTCCTGGACCTGGTCGGAACAGCCTGAATTGCACGACCTACGTCGTGCGGGCGGAGCTTGAAGCCAACGGGAGTCGCCGGGCCTGCCCGCCCGGCGGAAGCGCATCAGGCCCCGTTGCGCCTGCTCGCGGGCACTGGCATCAGCTGCGGCAGACCGCGCGCAGCAGTTTTCGTCTCGGGCGCTCCTACTGTGCCGGTGTGGGTGAAGCGACCCTGGCGACCGACGCCATCCTGATTCTGTTCAACGCGCTGTCAGAGCGCGAGCAGACCGAGGTATTCGATCGCGTCTCCGAGCTGCGGCTTCGCCAGCTGGCCGGCGACGAGAGCGAGCCCGCCAGGTACCTGCGATCGCTGCTTCGCGTCTCGGAGCACCTCGGCCACACCCATCGACACCCGAGTACAGGCAGGTCAGCGAGGCGCTTCGAGCGTCCGGCGAGGACATCGAGACGATCGGAGGGCCGAAAGCTCACGATGTTGAGGCTTGCTGAATTCATGCGCATGAGGCTTGCTGAATTCATGCGCAAGCACGGCTTGTCGACGTTTCCCTACCCGACGACAACGCCGCCGTCGCCGAGCGCCGACCCTGGCATCGCCTTCGGTGGCCCCGGGTCGTTTATCGCGGTGCCGCAGTCGCTCATTCAGTCGCCTGCGTTCAACCAGGCGGCGGCCGCGTGCAACTTCCCGGGTGCCGGCACGCTATGCGGGGCGAAACGCGCGCCGACTTCCTGAGCGGGTCGGTCGCTATCAAGGCCGATCGCCGACCGCCGCGGGGGCCGACCGAACGACGCGGCCCCGGAACTCGAGCGCCAGTCGTTCCAGGACCGGCTCGGCTCGGACACCCGGGGCCAACCTCCGCGCTGCCCGGGACGGGGAGCGCTGACCTTGGCATTCACTCGTCATTGGAGGTCCTGCTTGGGAGCCGAGAGCTGTGCGCAAGCGTGCGTCGCTACTCGGGTTCGGCGCGGGTGAGCTCGGCGAGTTCGCCGAGGCGACGTTCGACCGCCTGCAGTTGGGCTTGGAGCGCGGCCAGCTCGGCATGGACTGGCTGCCTGGCGGCGAGCTCCGTAGACGCACTGTCTTTGGACCGTTCGTCCTCGGAGGACGCTTCGAGGTTGAAGAGCGACGAGAGCGAACCGGCGAGCACGCCGAGGACGGCGATGCCCGTGAACATGATCGCTATTCCGGCGATGCGCCCGGCGGTCGTGATCGGCACGATGTCGCCGTACCCGACGGTTGTCAGGGTCACGATTCCCCACCAGAGCGCGTCGCCGACATTCGCGAACTCCGGGTTGGTCGCGTGCTCTGCCTGGTAGGCGGCGAGCGATGCGACCAGCACCACCAGGCCGGCGACGATTGCGACCTTCCCGAGTCGGGCGGCGAAGCGCCGCAACCCGGCCGTAGCGAGCAGCAGCCGGGCGACGCGCGCCAAGCGAGCGAGTAGCAGGATCGCCGACGCGCCGCTGATCCCGGGGATCAGGTAGTACGGGACGGTAAGCACGACGATGGCCAGGTCGATCTGCCCGTGCCGGCGGTGGAGGTAGCCGGGCACGATCCGCCGTTGCACAACGAGGTCGATCACGAACACCAGCCAGGAGCCGATGCCGACGGCGACCTCAACCCACCGAGATTTGGGTGAGGTCACGAACAACGGCAGCAACGCGGCAAGGATGATTGGCAGGTTCCAGCGCGCCTGCCAGCGGTCGCGCGCCTGAAGCTGCTCGGAGGTCAGTGGCGCGGACCGGTTGGCCATTACCGGTCCCGTTCGCCGTCCACGGCCCCTTCCCTGCGATCGCCCCCGCTGGCGTTGGCCAGCGCTCCCTCCTCGATAAGCACGTCACGCTCAAATCGCCCGCCCCGCAGCGGTCAGCGACCGCCGACGTAGCTATCGATATGAAAATGGCCTCCCGGTTCGCGGTACGGGTTCATCAACGGCTGCCCAGCCAGCGCGACGCTCTGGCTGCAGAAGATACTGGTCGACCAGGGCGGCGTCCAAACGCCCCGCAACATTGGGATCCGGACTTTCACCCAAGCGCTTGTCCAGACAGCGCTTCCTTAGCCTTAGCTTAGTGTGCCTTTTCGCACGAATGTTCCTCACGGGCCGCCTACTGATTCAGGCGCGCGGCGAACTCCGCGCGCTGGCGTTCGCACAGGCCGCCGTTCGCACAGGCCGCCGAACGTCTTGCTGGACGAGACCGGCAGTCGTGAAGGGATCCTGTTGGCCTTCACGCTCCCGACCTTGGGGAGCGCGATGAGCATGTCCTCGCGAACTCCGGGCGCCGAGCGTTAGCAATGCGTTCCTCGTCCATTATTACTACCGGAAGACCCGGTGCAGCTCTGGGACCTCAGAGTCAGCGCTGAGTTCGCAGCTCAGGTTAGGGGTGACCGCCTCGGCGCTCGTGTGGGACCTGCGGGCATCACCGTTGGCACGCAGACCAGCCTCTTGTAGCCGGCGATCATCAAGCGCGATTGACGCCCATGCAGAGCTGCGGCTGTTTCCAGAGGCCCGCTCGATCAGCTTCTTAGCTGCAAATTTGCCACTTTTGGCGGACTGCGATTCGAGCGGCCAGCGCCTGTCGTTGCCAACCAGCGTTCGTACTCGTCGGGAACCTGCGCCGCGTCCAACTTGCTCTCATGAAGCATCTGCGCCACTGCGCCGGCCACGATGATCGCGACCAGGGAGCGACTTGTCTCTCGGTACGCCGAACAGCCTGGAAACGACGCGGGCGTTGCTCATTGAGCGGCAGCCATGTAACGCTCAGTTCACCGAACAGAACAGAGCCTCGCGCAGCCCAATGTGCTGTTCGCGTCCTCATCTCCTCTTGCGGCTGTGCCTCACGGGAGTTGGTCTGCGAGCTTGGTCGCGAATGCGCGTGCCTGCTTGAGGTCGTCTGCCTGGAGGTTGGTCGCAGGGATCTTCACCCCGAGGTAGCGATCGCTTTGCTGCCCTTTCCCGAGGTAGCTCAGCAGCGACAGGAGCGACTTGATCTGCCCGCCCGCGAACGCCCAGTGAGTACCGTCGATGTACTCGCCCCCTTGCGCGGTGCCGAGCTTCTTGACCGCGTGCAGGTTGATGCTCCAGTAGCGCCGGCAGACGACGAAGCAGGCGAACGGCTTGTTGTTGAGGACTGGGGCGGCGTAGCCGGATTTCAGGTAGGAGCGGATCGGCACGCTGGTTTTCATCCACCAGGTGGGCGAGCCGATGCACACGAGGTCATAGTCGCCCGCTTGAGCCTCGTCAGGGACCTTGATCGCGCCCGTCGCGCCGCGGAGCTGCGCCGGGATCATCCCGAACAGGTCGCGGTACACGTGCCGAAGCGGGAACGCTGAGAACCGCTGTGCATATCGAGGGTCGGTGAACTCGATCGCCGCCTCGTGTACCTCGCAGCCGCGTTCGCGGAAGACGTCTGCCATCTCCTGCACGACTTTGCGGGTCTGCTGTGTGTAGCTGTAGTAGACGAACAGCACGCGGGACCGCGAAGGCCCCGCGTGGACGACCGGGTCAGGCTGCTGCACGGCGGGCTTCCGCGCGTGTGGTCGGGGCGATGAGCGCGCCGATGATCCAGAGCACCGGGAGGATGATCCCGACCCAGAACAGCAGGAAGTGGCCCTTGCGAAGCGTCGTCAACGCAAGCGTGACGAACAATATGATGTAGACGACTGCCAAAAGCAGCCAAAGAATCGTTGACATGTGGTCGCCCTTCGGTGTTGAGGTGTAGGTCCCGCAAACGGATTTGGTCGGCTCAGCTCAGGGTGAGCACTCCCCTCCCGACGAGGTACACGCCGATCACTCCCGCGCCGATCACGGCCGCGGTGCGGCCCTTGCGGCCGATCCATGTTCTGAACCGGGTGACGGTCTCCTGGGTGCGCTCCGGCGCGAACACGTACCCCAGCAGCGGTAGCTCGAGCAGGATCTGCTGCATCAGGCAGAAGCCGATCACGAGCAGCACGGTCGGGACTGTTCCCGGGTTGAGCTTGTTGATCTTGTCAAGCGCGGTCAGGTAGGAGACGCCTGGGAAGCTGAGGATCATCCCGACGACGAACGTGACTCTCGGATCGCCTTTGCCCAGCAGCCGCAGCGGTAGCGACTCGGTCGGCTTGCCGGCCTGCCGCTTGGCGTCCAGCTTGGCGTCCTTCTTGTCCTTCCGGCGCTCTTGGAATCCCTGGTCGCGGCCGGTACCGAGCACGAACGCGATCAACAGCACGAGCAGGCCGACGACGACGTCCTCGACCGGGCTGACGGCGTGCTTCGCGGTGCTGCTCGCGCTCGAGCTGCTCAGCGTGAACACAATCACGAGCCCGAGCGTGATGCTCGTCGTGTAGGCGCCCAGCAGGTAGCCCGCCAGCAGCCGCTTCGGGCTCGGCAACAACAGCATCACCGTGACCGCCGCCAGCAGCGACGGGTTGAACATCGAGAACAGGCCCAGCAGGAAGATGTCGAGGAGTTGGTTGCTCATGATCCGCAGCCCTCGCGGGAGCGAGGCTTGCGCCCCTGGAGAGGGTTCAGCCGCCCATGCCGGCTTGTGCTTCTGCGAGTCCGGCTTTGAGCTCTTTGGCGCTGGTGCCGTCGATCTGCGCGACGGACTTCTTGACGGCGTTGACGAGCGCCTTGTCGACCGCGTCGGCGCTCTCGGAGTTATAGACGGCGATCACGCCGCCCGCTCCGGGCGGTAGCGCGTCGTCCATCTTCTCCGCGATCCCGCTCTCGACCCGGTGTTTGGCGAACTTCGCCATCACCCCGCCGGCGGCAGCCCCGACCACGGTCGCTGCCAGCACCGGCGGCGCGAACAGGCCGACGACGAGCCCGGCGCCACCGCCGATCTTGAGACCCTTGCGACCCATGTGGTCGCCGGTCTCGGTCACGTGCACCTCGCCGCCATGGTCCTTCTGGACCAGCACGACGCCCTCGACTGTGATCGTGTCGTCCTCCGCGAGCTTCACGACGGCGTCGAAGTCCCGCTTTGCGAGATCCTCGAAGAGATACGCCGCGATCAGCACATCCTTCTTATCGTCGCTCATTCTTGCTGCCTCCTATCCGCTAATCCCGCGGGCAATGTCCGACTGGGACGCGTGTTCGTGAAGGGCATGCTCGTCGTTGTCGTTGAGGTGCGGAGCGACGTCGAAGACGACCTTCTTGATGGTGCCGGTGAACGCGAATGGGGCCTTGTCGGCGTAGCTTCGGTCGACCACCAAGCCGTTGTCGAGGCCAACGTCCATGCCGGCGTAGCCGCTGAAGATAAACGGGACGGTGTGATCCATCCGGCCGCCGCCGACAGGCTCGCCGTTGACGAGTAGCGTGACCTGGCCCGGGGTGGCGGGCTTGGGCTCGTCCGCGGTGAAGATCATCTCGACGGTCACGTCTCCCGTCGGCAGCTCGTTCTCGGACTCCTGGCGGTACTCGAACACTCCCAGGAACGCGTAGGTGTGCTTGAGCTTCCCGTCCTGGACGAAGAGGGAGAAACCACCGAGATGGCTCGCTTCGGCGACAATCACCCCCTCGGCTCCACCGTCGGGGATGTGAAGGTCCGCGCTGATCGTGTACGAGTGGTTGTAGATCCGCGGGACCGCCCCGGGCGCGATGTTCTGCACAACGCCGTGGTAGGTGTTGGTGGTGATGCTGCCGAGCGGAGGCAGGATCCCGAAGAACCCGGCGAATCCTGCGAGCAGAGGCTTGACGTGGTACTTCTCGGACTCTTCCCAGAACAGGCCCTGCAACTCCTTGACCTTTTCCGGATTGCCGGCTGAGAGGTCGGTCGCTTGGGAGAAGTCATCGGGCAGGTAGTACAGCTCGACCGGATCCTCGTCAGGCTTCCACACGCCAGGCGCGAAATGCTTGAGCACCTCGGGGTCCAGCCGCCAGGGGATGCGGGGCATCCGCATCGACAGCCACCAGCCGTCCTTGTACATCGCTCGGTTGCCGAAGTTCTCGAAATACTGCTGCGTGTGGTGCTCGGAGGCATTGGAGTCGGCGAGCGAGTCCGCGAAGCTCACGCCGGTCATCGGCTGCTGCTCGACGCCATCGACGTGCGTCGGCTGAGGGATCCCGACCATGTCGAGGATCGTCGGCCCGATATCGCTGACGTGGGTGAACTGCGACCGCAGACCGCCGCCATCGGTGATCCGCTGTGGGCAACGGACGACAAGCGGGTTGCGCGTACCCCCGAGGTGCGAAGCGACCTGCTTCCCCCACCGAAACGGCGTGTTGCTGGCCCACGCCCAGGCTGACGAGTAGTGCGGATACATCATCTCGGTGCCCCATGCCTCGAGCCCGCCCCACTTCAAAGTCAGCTGCAGCTGCTCCTGATCGGTGAGCGGGAGCCCGTTGAGCATCGTCCCCTCGTTGAACGTGCCGGACGGGGTCCCTTCGAGGCTGGCGCCGTTATCACCCCAGATCCAGATCACGATCGTGTTATCGAGCTCGCCCATCGCCTCTATCGAATCGAGCAGCCGGCCGACGTGATGATCGGCGTTCTCCGAATACCCCGCGTAGACCTCCATCTGGCGGGCGCACACCCGCTTGCGGTTCTCATCCAGCGAGTCCCAGGCGGGCATCGAATCGTCACGCGGCGTCAGGATCGCGTCGGCGGGGACCACCCCGAGCTTCTTCTGGCGTTCGAACGTCTCCTCGCGCAGCTTGTCCCAGCCCTGATCGAACCGGCCCTTGTACTTCTCTGACCACTCCCTCCAGACATGATGGGGCGAGTGGCTGCAGCCGGTCGAGTAGTACAGCATCCACGGCTTCTCGGAATCGTGTCCCCGAACGCCGTGCAGCCAATCGATCGCCTGGTCGGTCATCGCCTCCGGAAAGTAGAACGGCTGGCCATTGTTGCCCTCCTGAACCCCGATGAACTTCTGGTTCTCGGCGATCATCGTGTCGAACTGACTGGCCTCGGGAGCCAAAAAGCCCCAGTAGTAGTCAAACCCCCAGCCGTTGGGCCAGTGGTCAAACGGACCGGCCGGGCCCTGTTCCTTCTCGGGGGTCAGGTGCCACTTACCGATCGCCGCGGTCGAGTACCCGTTCTCTTTGAGCACCTTCGGGAACGGCGCCGCGTCCTTGGGCAGCATCGCGGAATAGCCCGGGAAGCCGCTCGAGGCCTCGGGGATGCCGCCCATGCCGACCGCGTGATGGTTCCGTCCGGTCAAAAGCGCCGCCCTCGTTGGCGAGCACATAGCCGTCACGTGGAAGCGGTTGTACTTCAAGCCCTCGGCTGCGATCCGATCGTAGTTCGGGGTGTCGATCGGGCCCCCGAACGTGCTCGGGTTGCCAAACCCGGCGTCGTCGATCAGCACGACCAGCACGTTCGGCGCTCCCGCCGGGGGCCTGACATGCCCGATCTGCTCCCAGCCCGGCTCAGAACCGCCGAGCGTCTGATTCGCGACGCCGCCGAACGGCGGGCGGCGGATCGGCAACTTCGTGCGGTCAATCTTCTGGTCGCTCACGTGCTATCGCCTTCCTCGTATTTGCAGTTGCCGTTCCAGCGCCGCCGTGCTCAAAACGTCGGACAGCTCGTGCCGGGATTAGCCCTGTACGTCCACGCCACGCGCGAACGCGCGATCTCAACTCGGCCGTGCGCGTCTCCCGACCGCGGCCTCGCCAATCCGCTCGAGCAGCCGCAACACCACCGCGATCCCGAGCGCCACCTCGGTTCGCGAAACGCCCCTCGCGCCGACAACAACCGATTGGTCCGTGATACGGCGCAGCGCGTCCTTGAGAACGATAAACACGACCATCGCGCCGACGAACAGCATCCACCCAGACCCAGGCTGCCGATCGTGACCCGCCCGCGAAAGTGACGTCCCTGACGGCCTCATCGAATCCTCCAGTCCTGGCCGGCTGCACGACGGTATCGCCAGCCACACTGATCCAGCCTAGCCACGCCGGCATAACACTCACGGGTGCACGCCGGTCACTCCGATGCGATCGAAAGCACGATCGGTGCCGTCGGCGCGTAGGATCGCAGGCGCCCGCGCGGCAGATGCCGGACGCACGTAGGCAGGTCGAATCGGGTGAGCTGCGCAGCGAGCTCGCGCTGCTCGGGCCGCGGCTGTCCCGTCGCTCTGAGCTGTTGCTCGGTGATCGGTTCGGCTCCGTTCCGGTCTGGACGCTCTCACGACAGCACCCTGGGCCGGTCCGTTGACTCGCGTTCCCGTTGAATCGGGGCGATCGTCGTCTCCTTGTCCACAAGCCCCAGACGGGCACCGGGGCTTGAGGCCCGCGTGGCGGAGGGTCGCCGGCCCGCGGCCGCGCCCGGCCAGGGGTCCGGCACGCGGCCGTGCACCCGCGTTCCATGCGGGGGATTCCAGTCAACGGCCAAGCTGCCGCCGAGAGCGGCGATCCGATCGCGCATGCTGGTCAGTCCCGCCCTGGCCGGCGTCCGGGTTGGGTCAAACCCGCAGCCCGTGTCGCAGACCTCGAACTGCAGCGCCTCGGCGGTGTCCGAGACACGAACGGAAACCTGCGCCGGTCCGGCGTGCTTGGCTGCATTGTCCATCGCGGCGAGACACGTGAAGTAAACCGCGCGCTCAACCTCCGGGCGGCAGCGACGTACTCCGAGCGCTGAAACCGTGACCGGCTCGGCCGCGTAACGGCCGGCGGAAACGAGCGCCGCACACAATCCCTGTGAGGCCAGCAGCTCCGGATAAACACCCCGCGCAAACGCACGAACCTCCTCAATCGCCTGCTCGACCTCCTCCCCGAACCCGTTCAATGCCGCGCTGGCGTCCGTGTCGCCACGCTTCTGGAAGCCCTCAGCGGCGAGCGCGAGCCGAATCCGCAGCCCGGTCAGATGTTGCTGAACCCCGTCATGGAGGTCCCGCTCGATGCGCTGCCGATCAGCATCAGCGGCCGCGAGCACACGGCGCGCGAGCCGCGACGCGATCACCCGGACAGGCCACACGAAAACGCCACCAGGGCGGCCAGCGTCAGCGACGTCCTCAACATCCAGTCGTGGACCGCCGCCGCTAAAGGCCACGCTCGGCGAACACACAGCCGGGCGAACGCCGCCCACCTCCAAGGGAAGCTCACCGGACGCGGGCGGCCCAACGCCCTGGCACACATCGTCCCAAACTGCCGCCGAGTCGTTGTCGGTTACCAACACGCGAGGGTGAGATCGCTGTGTGGCTGGGGCGTTGAGAACGCGACGCCCGGCGCACCGGGCGGGCCGCCTGGCGGACGGACCGCCGCGCCCGCCGCGTACCGCGCCGGCAGCCCCGAGGCCGCGATGCCGAGACTGCAGTCGTGCTCCGGGTTGATGGACCTGATACCCCGCTGCCCGGTCTCTCGCACGCGGCCGACGAACCCGTGACTGTCAGCTCGGTCTGACGAGGGCAGACAGCCAGATCGCGCTAGGCCCCACGCGCGGACGATACTCACGAGCCTACCGGTCCGATTGCAGACGGCGAGGACTCCCGTCTGCGCGCTCGTCCTGACCGGAACCTCTCGGATGACCAGATCACACTCGCAGCGAGCGAGGGAATCAGGTCTGGTAGCGGCAGCGACCAGCGCGAGCCGGCAAGGGCTCTGCAATCTCCTATGAGCGAGCGACGATTCATGTCATCCAACTCGTGGCCGAGCCCATCCGATCCACGGACCAGAATGTGGCGGCGACGAGTGTGACCGGCGTGTAGTTCCGTTCCTCAAACCGCAACCCATCACCACGGCCAAATGACCGGCGACGCGTAGCGCACAGCGGACAGTAGCGAGCGCGAGCGCTCCGCCGTACGAAGTGTCATAGAGCTGACACGGGCTCGGATCTGCTCGGACCAGGCGCGGGTCAGGCGCGAGTTCGCCAGCCGCTACGATCGTGCGCGTCAAACCTTCGTCGGGGCTCATCTCTTCGTCGGGGCTCATCTCGTCTCTTTTTTCGGGCTCATCTCGTCTCTCGTCTCTTTGCCGAGCCGGCGTCCCGCCACAGAGGACCGAAAAGTGCCGATAAGCGATCTCCGCTCAGACCGCCTGCACGTGCAAGATGGCCGCGTCTGCGCCGGCCGCGCTTCACGCGAAGGGTGCGTCGGCCATTTCGGCTGCCTTGCGCCGCGCCCATGTCCTGCTGGTACCCCTCGGTGTGACGCGAGCCTCGGGCCGGAGGAGGCGCTAGGGCTGCTAGGGGGCGGGCTGGGAACGTGGGTCTCGGAGCGACGCAAGCTCGACGAGCAGACGCGAGCGACGAACACGCTCAGCGGGATGTCCGCAGCGTATGGCGGCATGCTGTCATCTCGGCTGCTGGTGCTCGAGCTCGCGCGTCCCAAGGCCGTGCGCTTTATGGACGTGCTGGTCGCGTGCTTGCTGTCCTCGACGGCGGCATTCGCGGTGTACTTTCCGATCGCGGGGTCGACGTTCGTTGGGATCTACACGCTGCCGTCCTTCAAGTACGCGGACTGGCAGCTGCTCGCAGCCGTTCCCCTCGGCCGGGTCGCCGGCGCGCTCGCGCTGATCACCGCCGTCGCGATCGGGCTGTTTTCAAAGCTCGCCGGCCGTCTCGGCGATCGGACGATCCTGCGCGCGACGATTGGGGAGTCGCGTTCGGGCTGGTCGGTGCCGCGCTGCCGCTGACGCTGTTCACCGGAACATCTCAGCTCACGACCGTGATCCACAACGGGGTGGCGCTCGGCGCCGGCCTTCTGATCGCGCTCGTGGTCGCGAAGATCCTCGTGTTCGCGCTCTGCGAAGAGCGGTGACGCCGGCGGTGCCGCCGATGAACAGCATCACGAGGAACGGCCCTCCGATAAAGCCGGTGCGCCGGGGAGCGCACTTCAACCAAAGGTCGCCTCGCGATCACCACGAAGGCGTAAAGGCTGGAACCGGGCGCATCTCACTAGCCGGGCTCCGTCTGACCGCCACTGTCCGTGTCGTGATCAGGGCAGGCGCCGGCTCGCTCAGCTCGTGGGGTGTCGGTGCGGCACAAACCGGGGTCTGAGCGGCTCGGGCATCGCACTCGGGGTCATCGCGAGACTTGCCGTAGGCGGCGTCGTCCTGCCCTCCAGCCTGGCAAGGCCTCTCCAACGGCGTTGCGGGGATCCCCCGGGTCCGGGCTGCTTGGCAGCGCGCCGCAAATCAACGGTGACCCAGCCTCGATCTATCTATGAGGGCGCCCTCGATCGGTCAGACCGAGTCGACGCGGCTCGCTGAGCTTCCCAAGTCCTCAAACTCGTCCGGGCGGCCGGCTCGCCGGGCGTTCGTCATACGGATGGGGTGATGCGGCCAGGGCGATCGCCGCTGACTATTCAGCGGCGAACTCTTCACGCTAACTCGGGCGACCGTCTGAGCAGCAAGCTGAGGAGAGAAAGGAAGCGTCTATGAAAGGGTTAGGCCGGGTGCTGTTCGTCGCGATTCTGTTGCTGATCGCGGGCACACTCAACATCATCTACGGCATTGCCGCCGTGGGCAATGCTCATTTCTTCAACAACACGCAGTATGTGTTCTCGAGCCTTCACACCTGGGGATGGATCACGATCATCGTCGGCGTCATCCAGCTCGGCGCCGGATTCTCGCTCATAGCCGGCGGGGGCTTCGGCCTGGTGATCGGAATCATCGCAGCCAGCCTTGGTGCGCTTGAGTCGCTGCTGTCGATCGGCGGCACACACCCGTGGTGGTCACTGGCGATCTTCGCGCTCTGCCTGTGGATCCTGCACGGTCTGGTCGTCTTCGGCGTGGACCAGACGCAGACACCGCGACCGTAGGTTCACGCTGGTCGAGAGCCTGTCGGCGGGCAGGCTCCCGACGACCTGCCGGATCCTCAAACCCCGACACACCCGCTCGTCAACCCTCCCTACCGACCGAGCTGGATGACCGACTCGATTGCGAGCGCGCCATCGCTGAAGATGCCGTGCGCGCCCAAGCTGCGAGGTAAGCGGCAGCGTTCCGAACTGCAACTGCGGCTGTCTGATGAGGCTGTGGGCAGCCGGAGGGTCTGCTGCCACCGAACGAGTTGGGCGGTGGCGAACAAGGGCTGGATCCGGAGGAGATCGCGGGTCCTGGCGGTCAGATTCAACCCGGCTCGCGGGCAGCGTGATCGATGGGGCGGTTGGCGCGGGCTGACCGAGCATCTCGGCTGTGAGCGCGGGCAGGGGCCGCCTGGTGGCGCTGTGAACGTGCGTAACGCGTCACGTGCCGGAAATGAAGACAGATATCGGGCAGCTCCAGATCAAGATCAAGACTCCGCGCTCCGGACGCGACGTTCGAGCGGTAGCTGGTGGCGAGGCGCCAGACGCGGCTGGCGGGGCTTGAGAAGATCCTGGAGACACGCGCCGGCGTGGTGCCCGTCCGCGATATCCGGGCGCATCTCTCCATCCGGGACGCGAGTCCGATGCGGGGTTGCGCTCGCGTGATGCGCGGGGCTGCATGAGGAGCAGCGTTCTCGGCTTCCCGACGCGGACACCAGTCGGCCTCCCCGTGCCGGGGGGCCGGCAGGGTTGCGTGGCGGCGGCGCTGGATGGAGACTTTCTGACATATGACAACGAACTCCGAAGCCACTAAGACCCCTGAGCACGAACGACTTGAGGAGGCGCGTACCGGCGCGGTTGCGTGGAAGGCGTGGGGCCCGTATCTGAGCGAGCGGCAGTGGGGGACCGTGCGCGAGGACTACAGCCAGGGCGGGGACG
>JBKQKK010000102.1:0-3292 GCA_052147535.1 Solirubrobacteraceae bacterium
CGGAACCCCCTCACGCTGCAACGCCGCCTCCCACATCGCGAAGTCGGGCTCGGTCGTCGACGTACCGAGCAACAGCACCTTCAAATCGACCCGCGTTGCCGCCGCCGCCGAAACCGGCTGCCAGGCCACTACGACCAGCACGATCCCAGCCAACACAACACCCACAAGGTGGCGCGAGGCTCCGATGCGGACGCGGCTCGCGAGCGCCCCGAAGAGCCCCAGCCGGACATCAAACAAGCGAATCAAAGCAATCCTCCTCGGACCAAGCAGGCAAGCAGGCAAGAACACAGCGACGACGCAAAGTCGATCTGACGGTGGGCTCGCGTATAAGCCCCCGGTAGTGTCCCCGGGACTTGCTTGGTCGCCAATGGGCTTCCCTCCCCGTCCTGCGTTCACCGCTGAACGGCCGATTACACCGCCCGCTCGCGCCCCAGATGGCACGCGAACGGGTGCGGTCTCCGGGCGCCTCGCAGCGGAATGCCTCAACCGGCCCGGGTAGCGTGCTGCCGTCAGGCGGTGACTGCCACCTCCCTGCCTGTCGAGCCTCGCCGTGTCGCTGGCGCCAGACGCTGCTCGAACGGCACCAGCGTATACAGCGTGCAGGAGAGCACGATGAACAGCAGTCCGGCGTTCGGGTCGGTCGCGCCGCCCGCGAAGATCCCACCGAATCCCTGGCCCACGACCCAGAAGATCAGGCTCAGCACGGCCGCCAGGATCAGGAACTGCTTCGCGCGCCAGTTCACCACGACCGCAATCCCGATCGCCGCCGACAGCGCTGAGAGGACAACCGCGAACACCAGCCCGTTGCCCTTGGTGATGCTCGCAAAGCCGTTCTGCACGCTGCTCAGCCAGCTCATCCCCGACGGCGCGGCGTTGATCGCATTATGGATCGCGTTCGCGCTACTGCTCGGCGCGAGCAACCAGAGCCAAGCCATCAGGAGCCACAGCGCTGCCCACGCGGTCCTCGCGCCGCGTACGCCGAGCAGCCCGCCGGGACGGTCGTTGGGCCATACGATCGCGCCGATCAATGCGTAGAGCAGCACCGCGCCGGGCGCACCGGTGAGCGGCATCGCCATGTTCATGAACAGCATCCCGAACGCTTCTCCGAACCACCACACGGCCAGCGCCCACGCGAACGACACCAAGATCGCGGGCTTGGTCGTGCGCTTGTAGAGAATCCCGAACCCGATCGCTACCTGGATCAACGCAGCCAGCGTGTTGAGGACCGCCTGGTGGGACTGCATCGTGGTGGCGCCCCAATTGACGCTGCTCGCCACCCAACCGGGCTGGCCGGCGGTCATACCGCTCAGCATCTGGATGAAGCCCTTACCGTACATGAACGACTGGAACTGCAGGCCCCCGACCAGCAGCCAGATCAGACCCAGCACGGTCTGAATCGAACGGCGGCTATCGGAGAAGAAATACGCCTTGACGTGCGCGCTGCCCGACGCGCCGCCAACCGCCGCGGCGGGAGCTTTCCCAGACCCAGCGATACTGCTCATTACCGACTCCTAACGGTCGTTAGCTGGGGACGCCCGTAATGGACGACCCCGAGCGAATTAGCTGATGCTCCGTGAGCGCCGGAATGGCGCGCGCGGTCAGACCAGCAACCCCGTCGGTGTGGCCACGCTGCAGCCACTGCCCGCACGGGCTTGCTGATCAACCCGGGCCGGATCCAGGGCCAGCGACAGCCGTCGCGCACAGTGCGACCGGAGGCCTGGACGGAGTCCCGGCATGCGGCGAACAAGCACCCCGATAAGGGGGGCGCTGCAGGGCGCCGCGCTCAGCTAAGGCAAGCTAGGCGGACCTCGCCGGCAGCATCCTTCGGCCAGCGGCGCGAGTCGAACGCGCAGGACGTCGACGGGAGAGAGCGTCGGGGCGGCGCGGGTCTGCTTGTGTGGCCGTGGTCGCGTGTGGCGTCGGGCGACTTCGTCCAGCACACACAGCGCGCCGTGGAACAGCGACGCGAGCACCAGCCCGATACAGAGCGCGGAGGGGATCGACCACCAGCCGCCATACCCGAACATCCCAGCGAGCCCCGCAGGATGCCCGGTCGCGAACACGCCCTCCAGAAACTCCTGGGTAGCGAAGATCGCGATCAGGCACGCTGAACAAGCCAGCCACAATCCCAGCAGCGAGGTCGTGTAACGGCCCAGTGAGCGCTGCCCAGCGACGGCGCGACCGAGCGCTCCCAGGAACCCGCCGGTCGCAACCGCGACCAGCAGCACAATCCACGGCACCACCGAATGCAGATACGAGTGGCCTGTGCGCTGCAGCATCGCGCCGGCTGCCGACCCGTACGCGAGGTAGTAGCGCAACTGGTGCACGCCGAACGCCGCGGCCGGCATCAACAACACCGGCCCGAGATCCCGAAGTCGACCGCCACCGCCACCGCGCAAGCCCATCGCGGCGACACCATACCTGCCCCTGCACGCTTTTGTCGAGCACATCGCGTGATGTCCGGCCAGGGCCGAGCGTCCAGTCCTGTGGGTCGTGACCGCCGGCCGTAGAGCTCGAGCTCGTCAATGGGACGATCGCCGACGACCCCCCGGGTGTCGCGGTGATCGCGGCGCCGGCCAGCGCCGGCGCCGGAATCTAGAGCAGCGCAACCTGTTCGCCGTCAGTCGTCGTCGGGGGATTCATGTTCGGTATAGAACTTCACGAAATCCTCGCGAAGTTTCTCCGCAACCTCCTCCGAGTGCGCCATGCCCGGCTCTTTCGCGTCCAACTCGGCGACCTCGTGCTCGTACGCCTCCGCCTCAGGCCCAAGGTCCTCAGCGGTGAGTTCCTGCTGGACCAGCTCGATCACTTCAACCGCCGTCAGCCCGTCCTCAGTCGCTTGGTGCTCGATCTCCTGTACATCGATCGGCGACGGTTCATCCGACGAACCGAAATCATGTTCGAACATCTCACTTCTCCTTCGATCGATTCCTACGGCAGGGTCACGGGTCGATTCGCTGACCCCGCCAGGATAAGTCCCGCCGTGCCGATCCGCGGGCGGGATGCCTGGGCCGGCGATGGCCTTCGCAATCACGGTAGCCCCACTTCGGCGTGGATAAATCCGTGATTCGTGCCACGCGGATGAGGTGCCCGCGGGGTGCTTAAGGGAAAGGCCCGACCCCCAGAAAAGCTGGGGATCGGGCCTCGGACATTCTCAAGGACTTCCGGCTAGTTGAGGAAGACTCCTGAGAGGACGGCGTTGACTGGACCTATGTTGGTGACGGTGATCGTGACGGTGCCAGCGGCGGCTACCGTGATCGGGAAGGTGACCCAATCGCCCTGGCTGAAGTTG
>JBKQKK010000103.1:0-38652 GCA_052147535.1 Solirubrobacteraceae bacterium
TGCGCGAGCTCGCCCGCCACCACCGAGTTGGGGACCGCGAAGCCACCGGGATCGCCGGCTGGCGCGTCCGTGACCGCCGCGAACACGGTCCCGACCACAAACCCGGCGCGATCAACCAGCGGACCGCCGGAGTTGCCGGGCCGCACGAGGCCGCGCAGCGCGCTGATCTCGCGCTGCACCGGGCCGTTGCCGTAGGCGTTCTCGGTAGCCGTCAGCTGCGTCTGGCCGAGCCGGCCGGGCTGCTCATCGAACGGCCCGTCGAGCGGGTAACCGAGGATCGCGGCGGCAGTCCCCGTCGGAGGGTCAGGCGCGAGCGCCAGCGGCGCCTCGACGAGACCCTCGACGCGCAGCACGGCGATGTCGTTGCGCGCGTCGAACACGACGGGCACGGCGGGGAGCCCGGGCGCATCGCCATCGACCTCCACGACCGTGTCGCTCTCGCCGGCCACGACGTGGGCGTTGGTCACGACCAGATCGCGCGCCGCCACCCAGCCGCTGCCCTCGATCCCCAGTCCGCACGCCGTCCCGACAACGCGCACGACGCTCGGGTACGCAGCATCTACGCCGCGACTGGCGAGGATCCCGCGCGTCGGTGCCGGCACGTGGGCGGCTGGGCCTACGACCGATGGCAACGGATCGAAGGTCGCCAGCGCATTGAGGATCGGGCCCGAGGGCGGCAGCACGGAGTTCAGCTCGCGCAAGATCACGGAGCGCTGTATGTCCATGCGAAGGGTGCGCGAGCCTGACGCCTGCAGCACGATCGCTCCGACCAGCCACGCGATCGCGAGCGCGACCGCAGCGGTCAGGAGCGCCCCCAGGAGGCCGTCCATCGTGCGCAGCAACGGGATCGGCAGGATCGCGCGGACACGCCTGCCGACCCCCTCGAGCGCGGTCGCGAGGATGCCGCCCACGAGCAGCGCACCGGCAAGGCCGAACAGCGGCGCGTAAGGGGAGCGGTGCCCGCGGGCGAGCACGAGCGGACCCAGGCGCGTGCCGATCAGTGCCCCGACGACGAACCCGGCAAGCGTCAGAACGCCGACCAGGAAGCCGCGCGAGTAGCCTCGAAAGGCGAGCAGCGCGGCGAAGGCCACAATCACCCAGTCGATCGTCGTCATCGCGCTTCTCAGGTTAGTGACGTCGGGATCGCGTCAAAGATTCCCTGCGTCTTCTACCGTTCGCTGCCAAAGTGACGCCGGGGAGCGCAACCGGAACGCCTTCTAGGCCTCGATCCAGGCGGCAGGCGGCTCGACGCCGTCGCTTGCTCCAAAGAGCGCTCCCGCTGGCACTCGTGGCGTGCGCGTCGTTCGCGTTCGGCGTCTATCGGTCCGGCGCGGCGGCACGCTCGCAGCGAGCGCTGGTGCAGCGTTACGCAGCGGCCTGGGGCAGGGGCGACTACCCGCTCATGTACAGCATGCTCGACGCCGCATCCAAGCAGCGCCTGAGCGAGTCGCAGTTCCGCTCCGCCTACGCCGCAGCGGCTCTGACCGCGACGCTCGCGTCGCTGAGCATCACGCACGTCGCCGGCCCCAGCGCGGGCTGGGTACCGGTCAGCGCGCGCGTCCAGACGCGCGTGTTCGGGACGCTGGGAGGCATCGTCGAGGTTCCGCTGGGGACCGATGGCGCCAGCGTCCATTTCGCGTCCACGCTGCTGTTTCCAGGACTGCGCCCCGGCGAGCGCCTGCACCGTGTGACGGTCTTGGGCGTCCGTGGCGCCCTGCTGGCGGACAACGGCACACCGCTCGCCCAAGGTCCGGACCGGAGCTCGCCGATTCCGGCGGTCGCCGGCGAGGTGGTCGGGACGCTTGGTCGGATCCCGCGCGCGCAGGCGGCCACGTACGCCGCGCTCGGCTACCCGTCGACCGCGAAGATCGGGCTCGACGGGCTCGAGCAGATCTTCCAGAGCCAGCTCGCCGGCAAGATCGGAGGCACGCTGCTCGCCGGCGCGCGGATTCTCGCGAGCGCGACGCCGGGTTCCGGAGCCACCGTCAAGACCACGATCAACCCCGCGATCGAGCAGGCGACGGTCAACGCGCTGGGGTCCAGCTACGCGGCGATGACGGTCATGGATCCGCGCACCGGAGCGCTACTGGCGCTCGGCGGTTTCGCCTATTCCGATGTTCAACCGCCCGGTTCGACGATGAAGATCGTCACCACCACCGGGGCCCTGCAGGCCGGCATCGTGACTCCCGGCACGGTCTTCCAGTACGCGACCGGGGCCGACGTCGACGGCTACACGATCCAGAACTCCGACGGCGAGAATTGCGGCGGCACGCTGCTGAACGCGTTTGCGGTCTCCTGCAACTCGGTGTTCGCGCCGCTCGGAGCGCAGCTGGGCGCAAAGCGGCTGGTCGCCACCGCCGAGCGCTACGGGTTCAATCAGCAGCCGTCGATTCAAGGGGCGCTGGAGAGCACGATCCCGTCGGCGGCGGCAATCGGCGACTCGCTGGCGGTCGCCTCCTCGGCGATCGGGCAGGGCCTGGTCCAGGCGAGCACGCTCGAGATGGCCGACGTCGGAGCGACGATCGCGATGGCCGGGCTGCGCCCGATACCCACGCTCCTCTACGGCGCCGTCCCGCGGTTCGTGCCCGTCACGAGCAGTCGCGTGTCGAGCGAGGTCCAGCAGATGATGGTCGCCGTGGTGCAGTACGGAACGGGGACCAGCGCGCAGATTCCAGGCGTTGAGGTGGCGGGCAAGACCGGGACCGCGGAGCTGACTGACACCGGGCAGTCGAGCAACGCCGCCGCGGAGACCGACGCCTGGTTTGTCGGCTATGCGCCGGTCGGCCGTCCGACCGTGGTCGCGTGCGCGCTGTTCCCGAACGCGGGCTTTGGCGGCGCCACGGCCGCGCCGCCGGTGCGCCAAGTGCTCGAGGCCGCGCTCGCGACGAAGGGGTTCTGAATCAGACCTTGGGCCACCCGTTTCCGGGGAGCGCTCAGAGGTCGAGCAAGACGGTCGACGGCTGAGACTGGCCCGCCGCGTAGATGTTCAGCGTCAGCGGCCGGTTCGAATAGACCGAGTCATTCAGCTTGAACAGGAGCAGGCCACCCTGCGTCGGCCCGTAGTACGCCGTCGTCCCCGGCGTCGGCTGCGTCGCCCCAGGCGGGAGCTGCTGCGAGGTCCAAGCGTACGGGTTGGCGACCGGGTTAGGCGTGAGCGGATGGTAGATCGTGCCGTCGGAGTCGGAGATCGTGAAGCTGTCACTCGTCTGGACCGTCGCGGGCGTCTGATTCTTGGCCCACACGAACACGCCGAACCAGAGCTGATCGGGAGCGAGCACGAGCTGCGACGCATCGAGCCCAGCCAGATACTGGCGGTCCTCGGTCGCGTACGGGTTCAGCGCGCGCGTGATCTGCACCTGGTAGGTGACGGGCCCGGCATCGACGTAGATCTGCTCGCCGTCGGCGGTCGTGGGGTGCGAGACCTTGTGACCGATCCCGCACGCTCCGAGCCCGGCGGCGAGGGCGATTGCGCCCAGGATCTGGGCGGCGAAGCGGGCTGATCTGTCGATGAGGGGCTGCACGGCGTCGAAAGTCTATCCGTCAACGCTTCAACGGGCTGCGACGCTTCAACGGGCTGCGACGGAGACGCGCTCTCCGCGTCCGCTGCCGTCCTCGAGGATCGAGCGCAGCCGCCGCAGCGCCTTTGCGGCCTGCCTACGGCTCCAGGCACGGCCGCCGAGGATCTCCATCAGGCGGTCCGAGGGCATCACCGGCACCGTCTCGAGCGTGTACTGCACCTTGCTCGTGCCGGCGGGTCCCTGGCTCACCTCGTAGATGCCGAGCGTCCTGATCCGGTTGTACTTGCCAAAGCGACCGTGCTCGACGATCCGAAATGGCGGCTGGACCTCGGCGAAGGTCACGTCCGCCCAGCCGAAGCGGTTGAGCGGCGCCTTTACGCGAAAACGGGCGCCGGCGCCCTTGCCGTAGGGGTCCTCGCGCGTCAGATGCCAGTCGACGAGATAGTGGTCGGTGAACTCGGCATGGTTGGCGATATCGGCCAGATAATCGAACACCTGCTCGCGCGGGCAGCCGATGATCGTCGTCACGGTGATCGGGTTCACGCCCGCAAGTCTATTTACGTAGCTGGCAGGTGCGCGTTGCGATGGTCGAGGATCCTGATCGATTGGCCGAACGCGGGTCCGTGCACGACCTGCGAGCTGACCGGCTGCACGCGCTCCAGCGCCCGGCAGAGCTCGCAGATCGTGGTCCCCGACTCGTAGGTGTAGACGCGCTCACCGATCAGCGGGCTGCGCTGGCAGCGGCCGCAGCGCTGACATGCGCGCGATAGAGCGTCGAGGCTGCGGCGCAGCAGCGCAGTTTCAACCGTCTCGAGGCGGGGCAGCTTGCGAACGAAGGAAGTGATCATGCGGCACAGTTCGTCACTTTCCCCACATTCCCTCTTTCACAAGTTATACTTAGTTAGTTTAGGAGGGTCGCAACGGTTGCGGTGCCGTGTATGATTGGTCGCGCCGAGGAGTCAACTTGACGCAGATCCCCCGGCTACCCACCAGCCTGTAGCAAGGAGATAATTTCCATGAGAGCCTGGAAGTCGGGCAACAACCCGGGCACCGGAACGTTTCGGTGCGCGGATTGCGACTACCCCGTCTCGTTGGAAGCAGCTGACCAGCTGCCTGCCTGTCCGAGCTGCGGCGGCACGGAGTTCATTCGCGCGTCGCTGTTCATGACCGCGCAGACGTCAATCGTTGCACTACCGGCAGAGGTTGAAGATCAGGAATGGATCGAGGAGGCCCGCGAGGGCGTCAGCGAGCCGGGCCAGTATCTCGCCTACCGCAGCGCGAACGGCACCGTGGTGACGTTCCCGCTGGCCCGGGAGTGGACCCGGATCGGTCGCAGCCTGGCTGCGGACATCCGCTTCGACGACCCGACTGTATCGCGCCGTCACGCCCTGATCGTGCGCCAACCGGACGGACTGCGGGTGCTGGACGATCGCAGCCTCAACGGCGTCTTCGTCAACGGCGAGCGGGTCGAGTGGAGCACGCTGGCGGATGGCGACATCGTCGTCATCGGACGGCATCGCCTCCACTTCCTCGACGCGCCAGCGGTGTCTGGCATGCGGCTCGCGCGTTCGTCTCTGCACAGCAACGCGTAGAGCCCTTAGAACCCCGCCTGACCGACGCGGCCGCCGGCTCGCGCGGCGGACAACCCCTATAGTGGCGCGGCGATGGCCACGATCACGGTCCTCTCGCAGAAGGGCGGGACAGGCAAGACGACTATGGTCAGGACCCTGACCGACGTCTTCCGCAAGCTCGGACTGTCGGTGCTGGCGATCGACCTGGATCCGCAAGGCAACCTGTCCGACTACCTCGACGTCCCCCCGGATGCAGCCCCGACGATCGCCGACGTCCTAGCCGGCCGCGCCAAGCTCGCAGAAGCGATCCACGGCGACATCGTTCCGGCGAACCTCGCGCTGGCCGAAGCGGAGCTCGTGCTGGGCGGCAAGATGGGCCGCGAGCTGACGCTCGAGCGGGCGCTGCGAGAGGTCACGAGCAGATACGAGCTCGTGTTGATCGACTGTCCCCCTTCGCTCGGACTGCTCACGGTCAACGCGCTGGTGGCCTCCGACTACGCGCTGCTGTCCGCGGAGGCGCAGTATTTCGCCTTGCAAGGAGTCGAGCAGGCACTCGAGGTGATCGATCTGGCTCGCGAGACGCTCAATCCGGACCTCAAGTGGCTCGGTGTCGTCCTGAACATCGCCGACATGCGCACCAGGCATTCGCGCGAATCGTTCGAGTCGCTGCGTACGCACTTCCCCGACAAGCTGATCGAGGCGACGATCCGAGCTTCGATCGCATACGCCGAGTCCGCTGAACGCGCCGTTTCGATCCTCGATTACCGGCCTGACCTCGGCGTCGATTACCTGAAGGTCGCGGACGAGCTGCTGGAGCGGCTCGGGATGAGCGACGCCCGCAAGCGCCTCGCGGCGCTGCTGCGCCAGTAGTGCGCGCTCGCGGAGCGGACGGTGATACCTTGATCATCGAGAAGCTGCAATGTCAAGCGAACGCGAAGATCTCCTGAACGAGCTGAGCACCGCGGTGCGACGCGATCAGCGCGCGACCGTCGCGGTCAACGAGGCCGCCAACGACCTGCTTGGGATCAACGGCACCGACGGGCGCTGCCTGGACATCCTCGCCCAGCACGGTTCCCTGAGCGCAGGCGAGCTTGCGCGCGAAGCGCAGTTGACGACCGGCGGCCTGACCGCGGTGATCGACCGGCTCGCGCGAGCGGGGTACGCCAGGCGCCTCGCCGATCCCGGCGACCGCCGGAAGGTGCTGGTCGAGATCACCGACCGCGCCAGAGAGCTGTCGTGGGAGCTGTTTGGGCCGCTGGCCACGGCCAGCGGCCCGCTCCGCGAGCACTACACGGACGAGCAACTTCGGATGCTGGCCGAGTTCCATCGCATCGCGGCGGGAATGCAGGAGCGCCACGCCGACTGGCTGCGCGACCGGCCGCGGGCGCCGCCCTCTACAACGACCTGACGCTCGCTTCCTGCGTCTCGAACCGGGCGGGAATCACGCGCGCCCAATCGCGCGTCTGCACAGTCAGCGCTTTGACAAGCGCTTCGGTGTTCTCCGACAGGGACCAGACCAGCACCGTCGGCCCGGCCCCGGAGATCGTGGCACCGAGCGCACCAAGCTTCGGTGCCAGTTCGAGCAGCTGCGCCGACTGCGGGTACAGCCGTGCGCGGTAGGGCTGATGCAGGCGATCTCGCAGGCCGCTGGTGACCAGATCCCAGTCACCGCGCACCAAGCCGAGCACCAGCTGCGCGACCGCAGCGACGTTGAAGCAGGCGTCGGCGAGTGGAACACTGTCCGCGAGCGCCGCGCGCGCCTGGGAGGTGCGGACCTGCCTGGCCGGAACCACGAGCACGGGTTGCAGCCCGGCGGGAACGTCGAAGCGGTGCACTTGGCAACCATCGCAAATCACAAAGCCTCCACGCAGCGAGGCGCCGACGTTGTCCGGGTGACCCTCGATCCTGGTCGCCAGCGCCAGCAGATCGGCGCTTGCAGCCGCGACCTGGTCGGCGACCAGCAGCCCGGCGACGATCGCGGCCGCGCTCGAACCGAGCCCTCCCGACAGCGGGATGTTCGACGCGATCCGGAACTCGAAGGCGTCTGCTGGATGCAGCCGCTCGAACGCGCGCACCAGCAGGTTGTTGCGATCACGAGGCACGGCAAGGTCGGTGTGCAGCGCGAAGCTGCCAGTTTCGATGACCTCGACCTCGAGGTGCAGCCCGAGGGCGGCCGCGAGCACGTCGAACCCGGGGCCGAGGTTCGCGGAGGAGGCGGGCACGCGGACGAGCCAGCGCCGTCCAGGGGGCGATGTGCTCACCTCAGGACGGCTCGCTCGATCGCACCGATCTCCGGTTCGCAGGACAGCACCGCCCCCGCCTGAGCGAGCGCTGTGTCGGGGTCCTTCAAACCATGGCCGGTGAGGACGCACACGACGCGCTGCGCGTCCGCGGCGCCATGCGCGATCAGGCCGGCGACGCCGGCGGCGGAGGCCGGCTCACAGAACACGCCTTCGTGGCTGGCGAGGAACCGGTAGGCCTCGAGGATCTGCTCGTCCGATACAGCCGCCACGGACCCGCCGGAGGACGTCATCGCATCCATCGCCTCCTCCCAACGCGCTGGGTTGCCGATCCGGATCGCGCTCGCGACCGTCTCCGGACGGAGCACCGGAGCGCCGTGGACGAGCGGCGCGGCACCTGCTGCCTGGAATCCGAACATCCGGGGGCTCAGCCCCAGCTCGCTGAACCCGCGCCAGTAAGCCGTGATGTTGCCGGCGTTGCCGACCGGGAGGCAGAGGGCGTCGATCTGATCCTCGAGCGCTTCGGCGATCTCGAAAGCAGCGGTCTTCTGGCCCTCGATGCGAAACTCGTTGACCGAGTTGACCAGCGCGATTGGATGGCGCTTGGTTAGCTCGCGAACGAGCCGCAGCGCATCGTCGAAGTTGCCGTGCAACGCGATCACGCGTGCACCGTGGATCAGCGCCTGGGCAAGCTTGCCGGTCGCGATCTTGCCTTCGGGCACGATTACCGCGCAGCGCAGGCTCCCGCGTGCCGAGTATGCCGCCGCCGACGCGGCGGTGTTCCCGGTCGACGCGCAGATCACCGCCCGAGCGCCTTCGCGCACGGCAGCCGAGACCGCGCACGTCATCCCACGGTCCTTGAAGGAGCCCGTAGGGTTGGCGCCCTCGAGCTTTAACCAGACCTCGACGCCGGTCCGCTCCGACAAGCGCGGCGCGAGCACAAGCGGCGTCGATCCCTCCTGTAGCGAAACGATGGGGTCGCTCTGCGCGAACGGAAGTTGCGTGCGGAAGCGCTCGATCAGGCCGGCCATCGTGGCTGAGGATGCCAGAGGACTGCTGATCTCGGCCCGCCCCCTCGCTCGAGCGGGCCCCAGGTCGCTGCTCGGGAACCAGCCGACAGCTAGCCGACAGCTAGCCGAACTCCTCCTCGATCACGCGGATCGCCCGCGGCGGGGCGCGCAGGACCGACAGGCAGGCAAGCTCCGCCATCGCCGCCCGGAAGAGCGACTCCAGCACTGGATGACAGACCATCACCAGGCGCGCCTGATCGCCAAGGCCCTTCTGCACGACCGACTTCACCGACACGCCCTTGCTGCCGAGCACCTGCGCCACCTGTGCGAGCACGCCCGGCTGATCGGCCACTTCGAGATGCAAGTAGAACGCTGACACGACGTCGTCGGTCAGCTCGAGCACACGCGTCGGGTGCACTGCCGAGGCCGGCGGGATCATCGCGCTCACGACATCGCCGAGTACCGCGGTCGCGGTCTGCGGCCCGCCCGCGCCCGGACCGGACATCGTGATCTCGGTGATCTGTGGCGACTCGATCGTGACCGCGTTGAACGGCCCGCTGACGGACGCCAGCGGATGGCCGGGGTACAGGAACGCGGGGTGCACGCGCACCGACAGGCGCTCCCCGATCCGCTCCGCGGTACCGATCAGCTTGAGACCGAGGCCGAGCTCGCGGGCATACTCCATGTCGTCGGGGGTGATCTGCTCGATGCCCTCGTAGCGAACCTGGTCGAGGTGAACCGGCGTGTCGAACGCCAGCCGCGCAAGGATCGCCATCTTTGCGGCGGCGTCGCGGCCGTCGACATCCTCGCTGGGATCGGCTTCGGCATAGCCGAGCCGCTGTGCCTCCGCCAGCGCCTGCTGGAAAGTGATCCCGGATCTGGCCATCTCGCTCAGGATGAAGTTCGTCGTGCCGTTCACGATCCCGAGAACGCGGTCGATCCTGGCGCCAGCGAGCGACTCCCCGATCACGCGAATCGCCGGCACGACACCGGCGACCGCCCCTTCGAAGCGAAGCTGCACGCCGCTTGCGCGAGCGGCGTCGAACAGCTCCTCTCCGTGCTGGGAGAGCAGCTGCTTGTTGGCGGTGACAACGTGGCGGCCGCCGCGCATCGCCCGGAGCGTGTACTCGCGGGCCGGCTCGATCCCGCCGATCAGCTCGACGATCAGATCCGATCCGTCAAGGATCTCGCCGAACGATCCGCTGCTGCGCGAAAGCACGCCGCTGATCTGCGGCCGCAGGCCAGTGATCTGCGCGATCCGCTCGGCGCTCGCCGGCAGCAACTCGACGAACGCGCCGCCGACCGTGCCGCGGCCGAGCACGCCGATGCGGAACGGACCCGCGGCCTCAGCCATCAGCGTCCTCGCTGAGAACGTCTCTGCTGATCAGATCGTCATAGCTCTCGCGGCGCACCACCACGCGGGCTCGGCCGTCGCCGACGAACAGGACAGGCGGACGCGGAACGCCGTTGTAGTTGTTTGCAAGAGCATGGCCGTAGGCGCCGGTCGCCGGGGTCGCGACGATATCGCCCGGGACCGGATCCGGCAGGCCGACGTCGGCGACGATCACGTCGCCGGACTCGCAGTGCTTACCAACGAGCCGGCAGCGCTCGGTCGCCCGCGCCAAGGGACGGCCGGCGATCACCGCCTCGTACACGGCGCCGTAGAGCATCGGGCGCAGGTTGTCCGACATCCCACCGTCAACTGCCACCCAAGTCGAAACGTTCCGGGTGACCGTCTGCACGGTGTATAGCGTCACCGTCGAGTTCGCGACCAGCGCCCGGCCCGGCTCGATCAGCAGCCGCTTGCCGGGCCCCAGTTCCGTGTGCGCCACGTCGACGAGCGTCGCGACGTAGTCGGAGATCGAAGGCGGCTCCTGCCGCGCGGTGTAGGCGACCCCGAGTCCGCCCCCGAGGTTGTAGACGCCGAACTCCCCGAGGTCCGCAAGTGCCGCGACGGCGCGGCGGAACGGCTCGAGGCTGAGCAGCTGCGAGCCGATGTGGCAGTGCAGCCCCACGAGCCGCAGATGCGGATGCGTTGCCAGGCGCTCGATCACATCCGGTACCTCTGCAAGCCCGAAGCCGAACTTCGAATCGGCCTGCCCGGTGGAAATCGATGCATGCGTGTCACCGAAGACATCCGGCGTGACCCGCACCAGAACCTCCTGAACGACGTCCAACTCGACGGCGACGCGCTCGAGCTTATCCAGATCGTCGAACGAGTCCAGGACAACGTGCCCAACGCCGGCGATCAAAGCCTCTCGCAGCTCGCGCTCGGACTTCGCGTTGCCGTGCAGGTAGATCCGCGCCGGATCGAAGCCACCGCGCAGCGCCAGCGCCAGCTCGCCACCGGAGGCGACGTCGCACGCCAGCCCCTCGGCGGCGAGCAACCGGTAGACGGCGGTGCACGGGAACGCCTTGGAGGCGAACAGCACGTCGCTATCAGGATGCCTGGCACGCAGTCCCTGCAGGAACGCGCGCGCACGCGCGCGCAAATCGTCCTCCACGACGACATAGGCGGGCGTGTCGAACTCGCGCGCGAGCTCCACCGCGTCACATCCCCCGAGCTCGAGATGCCCGAGCTCGTTGACGGCGCTGCCCAGCGGGTACACGTGTGACAGCGATCCCGTCGTGGTCGTACTCACGGCCGCGATGATACGGACGCTGCCGATCTACCGGTGTCCCTGGCATGATCGGCGCGTGCACGCCGGCAAAGCGATCGCGGACCAGGCGTCACCGACCGACAGCGGCCGCCTGGACGGACTCGCCTACACGCTCTGGCTACCCCGCACGCCGCGCGCGGACCGCGCCGGCGTGGTGATCCTGCATGGTGCCGGATCGTGCAAGGAGAACCACCACGACTATGCCCGTCTGGCCCAGGCCGCCGGTTTCGCCGCGATCAGCTTCGACCAGCGGGGGCACGGCGACAGCGAGGGCTCGATCGGCGCCGGGGCCGCCCGCGACGTCGCGGCGATCGCCGGGCTGCTGCGCCGCACGATCGGGGCCACGGCGCCGGTCGCGCTGCGCGGGTCGAGCATGGGCGGCTATCTCGCAATCGTTAGCGCGCAACTGCTGGACGCCGCCGCACTCGTCGCGATCTGCCCGGCCGGCACCCAGCTGCTGCGCAGCGGTCTCGCCGCACGCGCTTTCAGCTTCTCTGTGGATGAGCCCGCGTTTGCCGCGTTCCTGGCGTCAAACGACCTCTTCGCTGCGACGCAGACGCTCGCTGCACCGCTGTTGATCCTGCATGCGGAAGCTGACGAGCGCGTGCCCGTGTCGCAATCGCGAGAGCTGGCACGGCGCGCCCGCGCGCCCGGCAGCCGCCTGATCGTGATCACTGGAGGCGATCATCGTTCGGTCCAGCACGACCCGGAGCTGCAGGCGCTCAGCCTGCGCTTCATCGGGGACGCGCTCGCCAAATCCGCTGCGACTTAGGGCAGGCTGTCGTTAGCGCGGTATCCTGGCGCCACCTGTGGCCGGCTTGATCGAGACCCTGCTCCAGCGTCTGCACTCACCGCGCCAGCGGCGTCCTGCCGGTGTAAGTGCACGCGTCTGGCTCCTGTACCCGCCCGGACCGGGTCCAATGCTGATGTCCTCACTACGTAGGCGGTGGGCCACGTTCCGCAACCCGCTCGCGCGGGTCGAGATCGACGGATCCGCCTACCTCGGTCCCCGCTTCAGCCTCAATGCGCCTTATGGCGGCAGCTTCAGCGCCGGACCGGGCGTCGAGTTCCGGCGCGGCTTCCTGGCCGAGCTGGGCGGCCCGGACGCCCGGATCTCGATCGGGGCAGGATCCGTCTTGACCTACGAGGTGATCTTGCAGTGCTCGCACTCGATCGAGATCGGCGAGCAGTGCTCGTTAGGTCAGGCCGCGCTGATCGCCGACAGCCGCCAACCCTTGAGCTCGGACGGGCTTGCGGCGCAGCGCGCGCAGGACACGCAGGACACGCAGCCGACGGGAGTCAAGATCTTCAACCACGCCTCGATCTCCGCCAAGTGCACGGTCATCGCGGACGTCGGCGAGCACAGTTTCGTGGGAGCGAACTCGGCCGTGACCAAACCGCTGCCGGCACGGTGCGTCGCGGCCGGAGTGCCCGCGCGTCTGCTCGAGTTCTTCGACGACGATGCGGCTGCCGAGCGCCACTCAACGACGGCGCACGCTTCGAGCACGACGACACCCGCGACGGATCCCTACGCGACCCTGCGCTCGGCGACGCAGCGCTGAGCCAGGGACCGCCATGGATGGTGTGGAGCTAGACGGCGCGCGCGTGCTCGTAACCGGCGCCTACGGGCTCCTCGGCGGCTGGCTCGTACGGGCGCTGCTCGGCTCCGCAGTCGCGGTAACGGTCGTGCGTCGTGACCACGCCGCCTCCTCGGCGCTGAGCGCCGTGGAGCTCGAGGGCCGGGTGTCTGTAGTGCACGGCGACATCCTCACCGACGGCCTGCTGGCACGAGCGCTGGCCGAGTACGAGATCGACACCGTCTTCCACCTGGCGGCCCAGACGCTCGTCCCGATCGCGAACCACTCGCCGGTTTCGACGTTCGAAACGAACATGCGTGGCAGCTGGTTGCTGCTCGAGGCCTGCCGTCACCACGGCGTCAGGAGGGTCGTGGTCGCCTCGTCGGACAAGGCCTATGGTCGTCAGCCGCTCCCCTACCGCGAGCAGGCAGCACTGGCGCCGAGCTATCCGTATGACGTGTCGAAGGCGGCCACCGACATGCTCGCGCGGTCCTACTGGCACACGTGGGGGCTGCCGGTGGCGGTCACACGCTTCGCGAACATCTACGGTGGCGGTGACTACAACGGTTCGAGGCTGGTTCCGGAAGCGGTCGGTGCGGCGCTCGCAGGCCGCGCGCCGGTCGTCCGCTCGGATGGCTCGCCGGAGCGCGATTTCCTGTACGTCGAGGACGCCGTCGCTGCCTACCTCGCGATCGCGTCCGCGCTCGGCCGCGGCGAGGGCGCAGGTGAGGCCTTCAACGCCGGCTGCGGCCGACCGCACAAGGTTCTGGATGTAGTGGCGCTGATCTGCGAGCTGGCGGGCACCGGCGTGGCACCGGAGATCCTGGGCACCGGAACGCCGGCGGGCGAGATCGACCGCCAGTGGGTCGACTTCACAAAGTTGCGCGTGGCCACAGGCTGGACGCCGACGGTCGAGTTGCGCGACGGCCTGCAGCGCACGATCGACTGGTTCCGGACGCACAGCTGACCGGCTCATAAGCCGCTCCTATCATCGGTTCAGGGGCCGCTTAGCGGTTCTGGCAAGATTAGACCTGAAATGGCAAGCAAATCTTCATTCGGGAAGGACACCGGCCTGCAGGCGCGGATGCTGCTGACGCTGTTCCTGCTGGGATTCGTCTACGCCGCGCTGATCGCAGTCCTGTTCGCGTCCGGGGCGGGCGCGGTCACGATCGCGGTGGTCGCCGGCGGGTTGTTCCTGGTCCAGTTCTTCAGCTCCGACAAGATCGCACTCGCGTCGATGCGGGCGCACGAGGTCTCGCCCGAGCAGGCGCCGAAGCTGCACGCGATCATCGAGCGCCTGTGCATCCAGGCGGATCTTCCCAAGCCGCGCGTCGCGATCGCGCAGACGCCGATGCCGAACGCGTTTGCGGTCGGGCGGACCCCGAAATCCGCGACCGTCTGCGTGACCACCGGATTGCTGGGCCTGCTCAATCCGGGCGAGGTCGAGGCGGTGCTCGGGCACGAGCTGACCCATATCGCCAACCGCGACGTGATGGTGATGACGCTCGCGAGCTTCTTTGCCTCGATCGCCGCGTTCATCGTGCAGATCGAGTTCTTCTTCGGCGGCGCGTTCGGCAGAGGCGGCAGAAACAACCAGGCAGCCGCGGCCGGAGCCGTCCTGATGCTCGTATCGGCGGTCGTCTACTTGGTCTCCTGGCTGTTGCTGCAGGCGCTCTCGCGTTACCGCGAGTTCGCCGCCGATCGAGGCTCGGCGATCATCACCGGCCGCCCGAGCGCCCTGATCTCGGCGCTGCGCAAGATCGAGGCGAACATGGGCCAGATCCCTCAGCGCGACTTGCGCCAGGCGTCCGGTCAGCTGGCCGCCTTCTACATCTTCCCGCCAAAGGCCAAGCGCTCGGTCAGCACCTTGTTCTCCACGCATCCGCCGCTCGAGGCGCGCATCGCCAAGCTCGAACGGCTCGAGACACAGTTGCAGGGGACCGCGTAGCCTGCATCCGAGATGGGCTTCCTCAGCGTGATCACCGGCAAGCGCAAGCTGGCCGGACCGGCACCCGATCGGCTGTTCGCGATCAGCACCGGATACGTAACGCTCGAGACATCGCTGTCGATCGCCTCCGCCGGCGCCGCGGCGATCGTGTTCCAGCCGCTCGCCACAGCCGACTTCGAGTCGATCCTGCGCGACATGGAGCAGGTCGTGAAGGCGACCGCCGGCGACAGCGGCACGCGCGTGGAGTCCTCCGATGACAGCTTCGGCTTCCGGTGGCTGGTGCTGCGAGGGGTTGGTTTCGATGACCTCGTGGTCGGGATCAACGCCGTCTCGACCGCACTCGAAGGTGGCGGCTACGGTCAGCGAGTGCTGTGCGCCGTGTTCGCGTTCCGGGACGCCCGCGGCAAGCGCATCTACTGGATCTACAACTACAAGCGCGGGTTCTTCTACCCGTTTGTGCCCGCCGGCGGCGCACAGCAGCGCGACAGCGAGCGGGAGCTGATCCTCAAGGCGCAAATGACCAAGGAGCTACCGATCGAGCCCGAGCTCGAGCGCTGGTTCCCCCTGTGGGGCATACCGATCTGACGCTGAGGCCCTAAGGGCTCCGGCTCCGGCCACAGTCAGATCCACCGGCGCTAGGTGCGCGCGCCGGTGGGGTTTGACCACTTCCGCTATGCGGGCAGCAGGCCGTCGCCGCTGAAGTCCGAGCGGGCCTCCTCGAAGGTCACATCAGGCGGCGGCAGGATCACGTCGGACCCGACCAGATCGTCGGCATCGAGAGTCGTGCCGACGGAGCGTACGAACTCCAGCAAACGCGCGTAGGTCGCGTGGAAGCCGGCTTCGTCGCCGGCGTCGCAGGCCGCAACCGCCGCGTTGTCAAGCGCGTTGAGCTGCACCCCCTCGGTCGCGGTCAGCTCATATTGACCCTCGGTTGCGATCCTGACGATCATTGCGCCTGCTCCGCGCTCTCGTCCGCCGCGTCGGCAGCCGGTCCGGTGCCCTTGCTCGCCGCCGGCTGGCTCAGCGTCGCGCTGAGGTCATCGGCCGCCGCAGTCGGGGCGTTCAGCTCGGCCGCCGCCTGAGCAGGCGGGCTCAGCTCACCCGCCGCCGGGGTGCCAGCGCCGATCTCGGCGGCAGCCGGAGCCGGAGCCGCGATCCCTAGTTCGGACCTCATCTTGGCCATCTCGGCATCGACCTCGCTGGTGCTCGACAGCGCCTTCAACTGGCGATCGATGTCGTCCTCGCCCGGCGTGAGCGTCGTCAGATCCTCAAATGTGCCTGCCTCCTCGAGCTCCTGCACGGCACTCGCGCGAGCCTTCATCTGCTCAGTTTTGTCCACTGCCCGCTGCATCGCGAGTCCAACGTCGGCCATCTCCTCACCGACACCGGTTGCCGCCTCAGAGATCCTGACCTGAGCCTCGGCAGCCGAGTACTGAGCCTTGATGACCTCCTTCTTGGAGCGGAACTGCTCGATCTTGGTCCGCAACTTCTGCTCGGAGGCGGTCAACTGCTCCTGCTGCTGCTGCAGCGCCGCGATCTGCGAGTCCAGCGACTGCAGCTCGGTCTGCGCGACGTTCTTGCGCTCCAGCGCCATCCGGGCGAGCTCCTCCTGGCCCTGCGCCAGCGCCTGACGCGCCTGCGTGTCGAGCTTCACGACCTGGCTCTTGTAGTTCTCCTCCTGGAGCTGCAGGCGCTTCTTAGCCGTCACTACGTCGGCGATCCCCTTCTTTACGTTCTGGAGCTGCTCGATCTGCTTTTGATAGCTGTACTCGAGCGTCTCGGCCGGATCCTCGGCGCGGTCGAGGAGCTTTGAGATCTTCGCTTTGACTACAGTCGACATGCGCCCGGAAAGGCCCGGCATCGCATCCTCCTTGCGGGTGTCTGGTTTGAGCCCCCAAAGGGTACAGGGCGCTAATGCGGCTGGTAAGACGCTGTCGTTGAGGGACTGCCGCTACGCTTTCGCATTGTGAGCCAAGCCGAGAACCCGGAACTGCTGCGCGATGGTCACGATGTCACCGTCGAAGATGTGCGCGCGCTGATGGGAGCCTCAACGCCACACTTCGCACTCCAGCTCGCAACCAGGATCCGCAAGTTGATCGGCGATCTCCCAAGCGATCATCCAGCGCGAATCGAGGGCGGGCGGGAGATTGCGCGGCTCCGCGAAATCGCCCTCTCCGGAGAGGTCCGCGGACACGCCGCCGAACCTGGCTTCGCGCCGCTCGCCAGCGTCAGCACCGATGACGCAACGGCGGCGCAAGCGCACGTATGAGCGGCGACCGCCTGGTTTCCGTCATCGGCCTCGGGCGTGTCGGACTTCCGCTCGCGCTGTGCTTCGCTGATCGCGGGCTGCGCGTCCTCGGGATCGATCACGACGCAGCGGTCCTCGAAGCGCTCCGCGCCGGGCGGATGCCGTTTGCCGAGGCCGGAACGCAGGAACTGCTCGATCGCGCGCTGCGCAGCGGCGCGCTTGCACTCAGCGACCGCGCCGTCGACGCCGCGCGCGCACAAGATATCGTGATCACGATCGGCACGCCCAGCTTCTCGCATGTGGAGTCGGACCTGAGCCAGGTTCGCGCCGCGATCGACGACCTCCTACCGCTGCTGGCGCCCGGGCACGGGCTGATCCTCCGCTCCACGGTCGCGCCGGGTACAACCGAGTTCGTCGCCGGGTACGTCGAGAAACGACGCGGTCTGCGGGCCGGCAAGGACGTGTTCGTCGCGCACGCTCCAGAGCGGATCGCAGCCGGCCGCTTCCTGACCGAGATCACCACTCTCCCCTGCATCATCGGCGGCATCGGCGACGCGTCGACCGAGCGCGCCGCCGCCCTATTCAGCGTTTTCGGCACGCCGATCGTCCGCACCACCGCGGTCCAGGCCGAGCTCGCCAAGATCTGGACCAACATCCTGCGCTATGCAACCTTCGCGCTCCCGAACCTGCTGATGATGGATTGCGAGCGCTACGGCGCCAACGTGTTCGAGGTTATCGAGCTGATCAACCGCGATTACCCCCGCGGCGGCATCGCGATGCCGGGCATGACCGCCGGGACCTGCCTGCGCAAGGACTTCGCATTCTCGGAGGAGCGATCCAACGCGCCCGGCATGCTGCTCGCCGTCTCACGCGTCAACGAGTCCGTGCCGCTGTTCCTCCTCGAGGGAGCCAAGCGCCGGATCGGGTCACTGTCCAACCGCAAGGTGGCGGTGCTGGGGCTGACGTTCAAGCGCGACACCGATGACGAGCGCGACTCGCTGTCCCCGAAGCTGATCCGCCTGCTCGAGCGCGAGCTGGCGGACGTGGCCGTCAGCGACCCACACGCGCTGACGCCGACCCAGGCCCTCGGCGACGCGCTCAGCGACGCCGAGGTGGTGATCCTGGCGACTAACCATTCTGAGTTCGAAGGCCCCGGGCTGCTCGCGGAGATCGTCGATCGCGCACATCCCGAGTGCCTCGTGGTCGATCCGTGGAATGCGCTCGGCTCTTCCCAGGTGTTCGCGTTCGCGTCCGAATCGGCAGCGCTGGCAGGCCTTTGCCGTGCATCCGGCGGCCGGCGATGAGCCGCATCCTGGTGACCGGCGGTGCCGGCACGATCGCCAGCGCGGTAGTGCGCAGGCTGCTACGCGACGGCGCCTGGGAGGTGCGAGTCGCCGATCACCGGGAGCCCCCGCCGTGGATGCGCGAGGTCTGTGAGATCCATCCGGGCGACCTGCGCGAGCGCGACGTCGCGCGTGCAGCCACACAGGGCGCCGCGCGCGTGATCCACCTGGCAGCGATCGTCGGAGGCATCGCCAACTTCCACAAGCTCCCGTTCACGTTGACCGCGGTCAACAACGCGTTGACCGGCGCGATCGTCGAAGCGGGCGTGCATCACGGCGTGGAGCGGCTTGTCTACGTGTCATCGTCGATGGTGTTCGAGCGAGCCACCGAGTTCCCGACGACGGAGGAGCACGTGCTCGTCTGCCCCTCCCCCAGGTCCGCCTACGGCTTCTCGAAGCTGTCGGGAGAGGTGTACGCGCGCGCGGCGCACGACCAACACGGTCTCGCCTACACGATCTGCCGACCGTTCAACGCATACGGTCCCGGCGAGCTGCCCGACCACGACGAGCCCGGGATCGCCCACGCCGTGCCCGACCTGATCGCCAAGACGCTGGCGGGCCAACGGCCGCTGCAGATCTTCGGATCCGGCCAGCAGACCCGAACCTTGACGCACGTCGACGACATCGCCGACGGGATCGTCACAGCGATGGCCTCGGCGGCCGCCGAGAACGACGACTTCAACATCTCCGCCTCGCAGGAGCTGACCGTCGCGCAAATCGCGGCGATCATCTGGGCGCAGTGCGGCAGGGATCCTGCCGAGTTCGCACTCGAGCATCTGCCGAGCTTCGAGGTCGACGTGCAGCGCCGCTGGCCCTCGGTCGAGAAGGCGCGGCGCGTGCTCGGCTGGGAAGCCCAGGTGAACCTGCCCGAGGGCATCCGCCAGACCGCCGATTGGCTACGCGGCGTCTCGAACTAGTAGTCCGTGCAAGACTGCTTGGGCATGGAGAGTGCTTCGCTGGCACAGTCGGCCACGGGAATTCAGGTTGAGGACAAGGGCCTGAAGAAGAACGCGATCTCGTTCCTCTCCAACATCGTAATCGGAGTCGCGTCGACGGCGCCGGCGTACAGCCTCGCCGCGACGCTTGGCGGTGTCGCCGCCTTCGTTGGCGTCTTCAGTCCCTCGATCATGGTGCTCGCGTTCATACCAATGATCATGATCGCGGCCTCTTACTACTGGATGAACCGCGCTGATCCGGACTGCGGCACGACCTTCTCCTGGGTCACGCGTGCGATGGGACCGCGGCTCGGCTGGATGGGCGGATGGGGCATCCTCGTCACCGACATCATCGTGATGCCGAGCCTCTCGCAGATCGCTGGCCAGTACACGTTCTCGCTGTTCGGGAACAACAACCCGACGACCGCCGAGGTCACCGTCGTCGGAGTCGTTTGGATCGTTGTGATGACCGCTATCTGCTACATCGGGATCGAGCTGTCGGCCCGTACGCAGCAGCTGCTGCTTGGCGCCGAGTTCACGATCCTCGTTCTGTTCTCGGTTGTCGCGCTGGTCAAGGTCTACACCGGAAACGCGCTGCGCACCTCGATGCGCCCCTCGCTGCACTGGTTCAATCCGTTCGCGATCCACGGCTTCAACAACTTCACCGAGGCGATCCTGCTCGCCGTGTTCATCTACTGGGGCTGGGACAGCGGCGTGACCGTCAACGAGGAGACCGAGGATTCCGGCACTGCACCCGGCCGCGCGGCGATCGTCTCGAACCTGGTCCTGGTCGGGATCTTCGTGGTGGTCGCGGTAGCGGCGACGGCGTACGCTGGACCAGCGCTGCTAGCGGCAAACCAGAACGACGTGTTCGCCGCGATGGGCCACAGCGCGCTCGGTAGCGGGGTCGACAAGCTGCTGATCATCGCGGTGCTGACCTCGGCATCGGCCTCGACGCAGACGACGATCCTGCCGACCGCGCGCACCGTGCTGTCGATGGCGCGCGCGGAGGCGATCCCAAAGGTGTTCGGCAACATCCACCCGCGCTACCTGAGCCCGAGCGTCGCAACGCTGGCGATGGGCGGATTCTCGACGGCCTGGTATGTCGTGATGACGATCATCTCGCCCAATGTGCTCGGCGACTCGATCCTTGCGCTGGGCCTCGGCATCGCCTTCTATTACGGGATCACCGGCTTTGCCTGCGCAATCTTTTACCGCCGCCAGCTGCGCAGCAGCGCCAGGAACTTCTTCTTCATCGGCGTCCTGCCCGTGGTCGGCGGCATCATCCTGTTCGCCCTGTTCGTCAAGTCGTGCTTCGATCTCGTAAAGACGAGCTCGGGCTCAACGGTCATCTTCGGGCTCGGGGGACCGTTCGTGATCGGCCTCGGATCGCTGCTGCTAGGGATCCCGTTCATGTTCCTGTGCCAGTGGCGGCTGCCAGGCGGTTTCTTCAAGCGCCGGCCCGAGGTGGCTGACCCCGCCCTGGTCGCATCGTCACCTGCGGGGAGGCATTCATGAGCGCCGGAGTGATCGTCGGCTACGACGGGTCGGACTGCGCCAAGGAGGCTGTCCGCGTGGCGGTCGAGGTCGGCAAGGCGTACGGCGAGAAGGTCATCATTGCATTCGCCTACCAGCTCTCGCCCGTCGGCGGCGAGCTCCACGACTACCACATCGCGCTGAAGGAACTGGCGACCAAGCACCTCGATGAAGCGACGGTGCTTGCCTCGACCGAGGGCGTCGAGGTCGAGCCGGTGATCGTCGAGGAGGCGCCCGCGCACGCGCTCGTCGATCTCGCCAACCAGCGCGACCTGCGCGTGATCGTCGTCGGCACGCGCGGCGAGAGCCCGTTCCGCGGCGCGCTGATCGGCTCCACGCCGCACAAGCTGCTGCACATCTCCGACCGCCCGGTGCTGGTGGTCCCGATGCCCGAGCGCTGAGATGTCCATGTCCGGTCGCCACGACTGACGCCGTCGCGGACCGTTGCGGCGAGAGCATCAGCTCGCGCTGTCTATGCTGAGGACTGCAGTGGCCACCTTCGATCTGCTAGCCGAGCTTCCGATCGAGCTCGACGGCTACCGCCTGCAGGGTCTGCGAGCGGAGGTGGCGGCCGGCTTCGAGCGCGTCAGCACGATCGTGCAGCTGCACGGAGCCGGTTTCGAAGGCGTCGGCGAGGACGTCGTCTACGACGCCGCGGATCAGGTGGCGTTCCAGCAGGCCGGCGCGGTTCACCAGCTCGCCGGCCGCTACGCGCTGGGCGAGCTCTGCGAGCTGATCAACTCACTCGACCTATTCGGAGCGCCGCCGATCCGCGACGTTTCAAGGCTCTACCGGGTCTGGGCGTTTCACAGTGCCGCGGTCGACCTGGCGCTGCGGCAGGCCGGCAAGCCGTTGCACGAGCTGCTGGGTCGTGACGCGCGCCCGATGCGCTACGTCTGCTCGCTGAGGCTCGGCGATCCGCCCACGCTCGAGCCGGTGACGCTGCGGCTGGCGCTGGACCCAACGCTACGCTTCAAGCTCGACGCCACAAGCAACTGGACGCCTGAGCTGATCGCCGCCCTCGCCGAGTCCGGCGTCGTTGACTCGATCGATTTCAAAGCGCATTACCGCGGCACGATCGTCGATCAGAGCGCGGATCCGCTGCTCTACCAGCGCGTCGTGGACGCATTCCCGAACGCCTGGTTGGAGGATCCGGACGTGGTCGATCCTGCGACCGCGGCGGTTCTGGCGGACCACCACGACCGGATCACGTGGGATGCCCCGATCCACTCGATCGCCGACATCGAGAGCCTGCCGTTCGCGCCGAAGATGGTCAACGTGAAGCCTTCACGGATCGGCGGTCTGGCGAAGCTGTGCGCCACCTACGACTACTGCGCCGAGCACGGCATCGAAGCTTACGGAGGCGGCCAGACCGAGCTCGGGCCGGGCCGCGGGCAAGCACAGTATCTCGCCAGCCTGTTCCACGCGGAGACTGCGAACGACCTTGCCCCGGCCGCCTACAACCAGGCGGAGCCCCCGCCCGGACTCCCGCCTAGCCCGCTACTGCCGAACGTTGGCGCGGCGGGTTTCAGGTGGGATCCGCGCTGAGCACCGGGCGGCTGCCCCAGGACGGAGTCCGACTCGCCCGGCCGGCCGGGCGAGATGCACGCACCAAGCGCGCCAGGGTCCCTGTGGCGTACCCTGTGGCCACTCCACGAGCACATCGAGAATCGGGAACAGGCTTGAACGAGACACTTGGAATCGCAGGCGCAGGCACGATCGCGACCGGGCTCGCCGCTGTCGCCGCACGTAGCGGCGACGTGCTGCTTTACGCCCGTTCCGAAAGCTCGGCGGATCGTGCGCGCGCGGCCGTGGCGAAGACCTGCGGGAGGATGCCCGACAAACCGGACCCCGAACGCGTCCGGATCGTCACCGACCTCGACGCGCTGGAGCAGGCCAGCTACCTCGTCGAGGCGGTCGTTGAAGACCACTTCGCCAAATCCACGCTGCTGACGGCGCTCTCCAGCCGGGCTCGCGAGGATGCGGTGATCGCGACCACGACGTCATCGCTGTCGATCCACGAACTGGCCTCGGCCTCGGGCCGGCCTGACCGCTTTGCAGGGCTGCATGTGTTCAACCCGGTGCCGCGCATGGACTTGGTTGAGCTGGTCTTCCCGCACGCCGCCAACGAGGACACGCGCGCCCGATCGCGCGATCTGTGCACGGCGATGGGCAAGACGCCGGTCGAGGTACCGGACATCCCGGGTTTTGTCGTCAACCGTCTGCTCTTCCCCTACCTGTTCGACGCGATCAAGCTGCTCGAGGAGACGGGAATGCAGCCCGAGTCGGTCGACCGCTGCATGACGATGGGCGCCGGCCTGCCGATGGGCCCGCTTGCACTGCTCGACTTCGTCGGCCTGGATGTCTCGATGGCGATCGGCGAGTCGATCGGCTTGGAGATCCCGGAGCGCCTCACGACGCTGGTCCAGCAGGGCGCCCTCGGGCGCAAGGCGGGGCACGGTTTCTACGGCCCGTCCTGACGCGCGCCGCCACCTCTGCTGTCTGGCGCAACGCCTACTGGAGGGCTCCCGCGTGAGCCCCAAAAATTTAGGGTGCGAGCCACACCTAAAATTTACGCCGTCTTCAGGGCTCGGGCGCAAACTCCCCGTCGGTAGTACCTCCTCCCGAAGGCAGTGAGCAGCCGGTCCGTCGCCAGCGGGCCGGCTTGCTTTCGGCGGCACGAACTCTAGCCAACCGGCTGCCGGAGCGGGCTTTAGCCACCGGGCGCAGGCCGCGTCCCTTGGCTTTGGAGCCTTCCCGCTGAGGGTGAAGCCGGCCCACGGAGGGCCGGCTTCGCATCTCTCTCCTCTCAACCGCCGGACGCTGCGGGACAGCGATTCACCGACTGTTGCGATGTTCGAATGTAACAAATGTCGCGAGCACTTGCCGCGACCTACGCCGGGTCGCGGGGCGCCGTGATCCTGACGGCGTCGACCCGGTTCTGGCGGACCGACTCAACCCTGATCGAGTATCCGTTGGCCGCGATCAGGTCGCCGCGCTTGGGTAGACGCCCGAGTTCGGCGAACACGAAGCCGCCGACCGAGTTGTAGGCGTCGGTGTCGACCGGCAGCTCGAGACCGTAGTTCTCAAGGTCGGCAACCGGCACGTGGCCGCGGACGAACCAGTCGCCGCTCGACAGCTGGCGGATCGCCCCCGCAGCAGGATCGTTTTCATCGAAGACCTCGCCCACGACCTCCTCGATGATGTCCTCGGTGGTGACGATCCCGGCGGTGCGGCCGTATTCGTCGACGACGAGCGCCAGCTCCGTGCGCTCCCGCTGCAGGTCGGCGAGTAGATCATCCAGCGGCTTCGTCTCCGGTACGATCGGCGCTGGACGTACGAGCCCGTTGAACCGTGCGTTCTCGCCGCTGGCCATCATCAGCTTGACGAGCTGGTTGACGTGCACGATGCCTTTGACGCGGTCCGGGTTGTCATCCTGGATGACGACCAGACGCGAATGGCCCGTCGAAACGCATGTGGCGAGCGCCTCCCCGACCGTCTCGGAAAGATCGACCGTAACGACCGCGGGGATCGGCGTCATCACCTGGCGTGCCTCCTGCTCGTGCAGGTGGAACACCCCGGTCAGCATCTCCGCCTCACCCGCGTCGAGCTGGCCGCCGGTCTGGGACTGGGCGATCAGCCGCTTGAGCTCTTCGCTGCTCCCGCCCTCAGGCTCGGCGTCCGGATCGGTTCCGAGCATCCGCAGGATCGATCTCGACGACGCGTTCAACACGACGATGAACGGGTTGAACAGGATGCGTAAGGACTTCAGTGGGCGCGCCACCCGCCGAGCCAGCCCCTCGGCATGCTGGATCGTGTACAGCTTCGGCACGATCTCGCCGATCACGCTCTGCACGACGGTGATCAGCCCGTAGGCGACCACGATCGAGATCGCCACGGCCGCGAAGTGGCTGAGCACGCGTCCGAGCGGCGCCTGCAGCAGGTGCTGGATCGCCGGTATTCCAAGCGCCCCGATCCCGATCGAGGCCATCGTGATCCCGACCTGGCATGCCGCGATGTAGTCGCCGATCTCATCCAGCTGCGTGAGCGCCAGCCTGGCGCCGTGCGCGCCCTCATCGGCGAGCGCCTCCAGCCGCTCCCGTCGCGAGCGGACCAGCGCGTACTCGGCGATCACGAAGAACGCGTTAACGAGGACCAGAAGGCCCGTGAGGATGATGAACAGCGCCTTCACGAACGGGATCGCGCGATCCTGCCCGGCCGCGGCGCGATACTACTTCGAGGTGGTTCGTCGTCGGTCATGGCAGCGACGGCCCGAACGCTAGCAGCAGCCCAGGTCAGCCCATGCGGCCAACGCTAGCAGCAGCCCTCCTCAGCCGATGCCGTCGATCACGCCGGCGAGCTCGAAGTCGAGTGCGGTCAGGCCGCCGGCGGAGTGACTCGAGAGCGTCAGGCGCACCTTGTTCCAGGAGTGCACGAGGATGTCCGGATGGTGGTTGCGCTCCTCGGCCGCCGTCGCGACGCGATTGACGAACGCGATCGCTTGCGCGAAGTTCGCGAGCGCCCATTCACGCGCGATGGCATCGCCTTCGCGCTGCCACTCCGAGCCGCGCAGGCGCGTCTCGATCTCGTCATCTCTCAGCAGCTGTGCCATATCGTTCTCCGGATGCGCATCGTGAGCCTCGTACCTTTGCGTTTCGTCTACAGCGTCAGGCCATTGGGGGTGAGGCCGGTGCCCGCTGCAATGGCGATCGCCCCGACGATGCTGATCAACCCCACGAGCGCGCAACCGGCAAGCGCCCACTGTTTGCGGCCGCGACGCTCGTCGAGCTCGACCACCATCCAGCCGGTGACCAAGCCGCCGATCAAGCCCCCGATGTGGCCACCGATCGAGATGTTGGCGACCGTCAACGTGAACAGCAGGTTGATCAGCAGCGTCGGTCCCAGGCCGCTCTGCCAGATCGGGATCCGGCGCGCGTGCGCGACCACGATCAGCGCGCCGAACACCCCGAAGCACGCCGTCGAGGCACCGATCGTCGGGATGTCGGGCTGGAACAGCAGCGCACCGAACGATCCGGCCAGCAGTGAGGCAAAGTAGATCGCGAGGAAGTTCGCGCGCCCGATCGCAGGCTCGAGCATGCGGCCGACGAAGTACAGGAAGAACATGTTGAAAGCGATGTGCAGCAGGCTTGCGTGCAGAAAGCCGGATGTCAGCAGCCGCCAGTACTGATAGGTACCAGGGATGCCGACGACTGGCCCGAGTGGGTTGTGCCCGGTCAGTGCGGGGCCGTACAGCGCACCGTGAGAGTAGACCCAGCCACTGTCGTTGCCGCCGAGCGTCACGCCCGTCGCCACCTCGGCGAGGAACACGACCACGTTGATCGCGATCAGGATCTCGGTCACGCCGTAGCGGCTCGATGCGCTGCGCAGCGTCCGCACCTTCGTGCGCTCCCGTGAGCACTCCGGGCAGCGCATCCCGACTGACGTCGGCGTCATGCAATCCGGGCAGATCGGCCGCCCGCACGAGGAGCAAGAGACCCCCGTTTCACGCGAGGGATGTCGGTAGCAGACGGCCATCGGTTCCTCACTGACGCTATCAGCGGGCGCTGTCGTAGCGTGCGTCAGCGGTCGGGCAGGATCCGCCTGGCTTCCTCGGCGATGTCCTGGAGCGTGCGTTCGGCGAGGTCCAGCAGATTCACCGCCTCCTGCTTACGGGCGCGGCGGCGACCGTGCACACGCAGCGCCACAAGTGCGCTTCCGGCTGTTGCGGTGGCGATCACGGCTGCTGCCGGCCTGACCCAGTTGCGCAGATCGCCCATCGCCGACAGCTCCCAGCTCCCAAGCTCATCGTGCGCGAACTCGGTGATGTTGACGAGCGTCCCCTCGAGTCGCTGGGCGAGATGAGCCGGCGGGTCGACCGGCGTCAGCGCCTCGCGCAACAGCGCCTCCAGGTTCGGGCTCATTCGCCCGCCCCCGTTGCGCTGGTCTCGACGATCATGCCTTCGAGCTGGCGGATCGCGCGGTGCAGCAGGACCTTCGTCGCACCGTCCGTGCGGCCGAGCGCCCGCGCGATCTCGCGGTTGTCCATCCCCAGCGCGAAGCGCATGATCAGCGCCTCCCGGCGATCGTCCGGGAGTCGCTGGATGCCCGCCAGGATCGCCTTCAGCTCCTCGCGTCCCTCGACGAGCGCCTCGGTCGTGTGCGGCGCGGAGATCATGCCCGCAGCCTCGATCGAGGACTCCGGCTTGCGCGCCCGGTCACGGTAGAAGTTCGCCGCCAGGTTGTGGGCGATCCGGATGAGCCACGGTCGCAGCGGGCGACCCTCGGATTCGCGCAGCGCCCGCTCGAAGTGGCGATAGGCCTGCAGGAAGGTCTGCTCGGTGAGATCCTCGGCATCGTGATGGTTGCCCACGCGGTAGTAGCTGTACGAGTAGACGTCCCGCAGATGCGCGCGATACAGCTCGCTGAAGCGCGCGTCGAGTTCGACCTTGTTCTTCGGTACCGCGGGTGCCATTGCATGGGGAGCGTACCTCCGGTCACGTTAAGCAGCACGAATTCTCCGTGATCGCCTGCTCGGTGGCGATTCGGTGATCGTCTCGAGCCACTGCTCGAGCTCGATCCGGCCCTCGATCAACTCCAGAAGCTCATCGATCGCCGGTGCGTCAATGCCCGCCTCGTCGGTCGCGTGCACGAGCAGCGAAACGGTCTCCGCCAGCTCCGCAGCGAGCGCCGGCAGCGACCCAGTCGGCCCAGATCCAGACGCGTTGACGGGCTGCTCGCCGGAGTGAGGGTCAAGCGAACCGGTGGCAGGCACGATCAGTACGTCGTCGCTCACCTCGAAGACCGCCGCGAAGGTCTCGTGCTTGCCGCCCCGCGATCTCGCCAGCGCCTGTACCTCGGCTGACACCACGGTGGCCGCCGCGGCGGCCGCCGCGTCTCCCGCCGGCGCCGCCGCAGCTGCCGCCAGCACGGCGACCCGCACCGCACAGCCGCCAAACTCGACACCCGTCACGTCCTCGCTGATCGAGACGTCGAGGCGGGCGGCGCGCAGCGCCTCAGCAAGCTGCCTGGCATAACCGGCGTCGAGCGAGGCGACGAGCACGCGAGCCCCGGGGTCCAGCAGGTTGGCGGCACGCGAAGCTCCACCGAGTACAGCCACCGCGCGCGCAGCGGTGCGCTGCGCGACGTATGCGGACGGCAGCGTCCCGTCCGGGGGGACGAGCCCGTCGGAGAGCACCATCAAGGCGGACCTTTGCGTGATTTGCTCGCCGTGGGTGGCGAGCACGTCGGGAAGCGCACGCGCCGGCAGCGCCAGGCAGACGAGATCGTGGCCGGCCAGCTCAATCCTGGCTGCGGCCATCACGGCGACCCTGGCAGGAAGCTTTAGGTCCGGAAGGTAGCGCTCGTTCACGCGGCTACGCGCCAGCGCGTCCGCCTGCTCTTCGGTCCGGCAGCCAAGGTCGACATCGAAGCCGGCGCGTGCGAGACAGACCGCCAACCTCGTTCCGCTGCGGCCGGCGCCGATGACCACGGCCCGCCGGATCGATGGCAGCCCCCCGAGCCATTCCCATTGGAGCATCACGCAGGGCCAGATCCGGGCGGTGACCGCAGCCGCGAGCTGCGGCGAGGCATCCGGAGCGTGCGGGAAGCGCAACGGGCGACCAGCGCGAACCCGGACCTTGTGCGGCCGGATCCGCCAGCCGCGGCGGACCGCCTCGGTCCCGATCACCGCGACAGGAACCACGGGAGCGCCGGTCTCGAGCGCCAGCCGGCCGACGCCCTTGCGGGGCTTGCCGAGCGCGCCCGGACGCACGCGCGTGCCCTCGACGAAGATCAGGACGATCTCGCCACGCTCGAGTAGCTTTCTGGCGGTTCTGACCATGTCGCGGTCGCCGCTGCCGCGGTCGATGGGAAACGCTCCAAGCGCGTTCAGGAGCCACGCCAGAAGCCGGTGGCGAAACAGCTCCACCTTAGCGACGTAGTACATCGGACGCCGTGCCATCGTCCCGATCACGAACGGATCGAGGAAGCTACGATGGTTGGCGGCGACGATCACCGGCCCCTTTGCGGGAAAGTGCTCGCGGCCGATCCGGCTCATCCGGAAGTAGGCGAGGAAGAATGGTTGCAGGACGGCGCGCGCCAGCCAGTAGACGACCAGATTGGCGCCCTTCTGCCTCGCTCTATCGTGCAGTGCCGCGTGATCCATCGGCCGAACGTTAACCCGCCACGCGAGTGCCCGTTACAGTTGCAGTTGTTGAGCCTCGGAATCGATCGTACCCGTACCCTCAGAGGGGCCGTCAGCGGAGCCATCGCAGCCGCCGTCTGGGCGTTGCAGCAGCCGCTCGACAAGCTCGTGTTCAGCTCACCCTTCGACGACGTCGAGCTGCTCGGCAAGGCGATCACGCGCGGCGACGGCTGGTACCCGGTCGGGCTCGCCTTGCACGTAGGCAACGGCGCGCTGTTCGGCGCCGTCTACTCGAACCTCGCCCCGTTACTGCCGGTTCCGCCGGCGCTTCGCGGTCCCGCAGCCGCACTGATCGAGCAAGCCGCGGTCTGGCCACTGGGTGCCGTCAGCGACCGAATCCATCCAGCGCGCGCCGAGCTGCCGACCGTCGCAGGTAACCGGCGCGCGTTCGCGCAGGAGCTTTGGCGCCACCTGCTGTTCGGGGTCCTGCTCGGCGAGCTCGAGCGGCGCTTGAACCCCGAGCCCGCGCCGGTGCCTCCACTCGACCCCGCGGACTACTCGAGCAACGGCCACGGTCAGCTTGACCACGCCGTGGGCGTGACCACGCACGGCTCTGCCGGGCACTGATGTGCGGCCACGTCCGGCACCGGTCGTGTGGGCTCTGAGTCCCGGCGAACCGGATTAGCACGCAATTGCGAGTCCTCATCACCGGAGCCTCTGGGTTCGCCGGCAGCTGGCTTGTGCGCGCCTGTGCAGCTGACGGCGACGAGATCATCGGGGCCTCGCGAAGCGGTACCGTGCCGGACGGTTGCGGGCGCGGCGTCCGCCTCGACCTCCGCGACGCGGCTGCGGTGCAGCGGCTGTTCACCGAGGTGCAGCCTCAGGTGGTTTACCACCTGGCGGCGCTGAGCCACGTCGGCCGCTCATGGGAGGACCCGGCCACGACCATCACGGACAACGCCGCGAGCGCCGTAGCGGTCCTCGAAGCCGCACGCCGTGCGCTGCCCGAGACGCGGATCGTGTGGGCAAGCTCGTGCGAGGTGTACGGCGCGCCCGCGCAGTTGCCGCTGACAGAGGACTCGCCGCTGGCGCCCGTCAACCCGTACGCGGTCTCCAAAGCCGCCGGCGACCTGCTCGCGGGTGTCTACGCCGATGCCCACGGCATCCCAATCTCCCGCGCGCGAGCGTTCAACCACGCCGGACCGGGCCAGCTGCCGCTGTTCATCGTGTCCTCGCTCGCGCAGCAGGCCGCCCAGGCGCGGCTCCGGCACGCCACCTCAGTCCAAATCGTCACCGGCAACCCGGACGCCAGGCGCGACTTCACCGACGTGCGAGACGTTGTCCGCGCATACCGGCTGCTCGCCGGCGCCGATGTGCCGCCCGGCGTCTACAACATCTGCTCCGGAGTGTCCGTCTCCGCCGCCGAGCACGTACGCGCGGTGGCGTCGCTGCTCGCGCCGATCGAGGTCGAGCACGTCGTCGATCCCGCGCGCGTGCGCACGCCCGAAGTGATGGACCACCGTGGCTCGTATGACCGGCTCGCGAGCGTCACGGGCTGGCGACCGGCGATCCCGCTGCGGCAGACGCTCGTCGACACGATTGCGTGGTGGGAGTCGGAGTTGAACCAGGACTCCTGACGCGTAAGGGCCCGCGGGGAAATTAGTGCGGGAATTGACGAGTGGCTGGGCGCGTCTGTCGACGCCTCTGGCGCCCTCGACTGGCCGCGACAGATACCGGGAGCATTTTGAGAGCGAGCCGGTGCCGTCAGGCGCTTCCAGACGCCGTCACAGCCAGCGTTAATATTTTGCGGACCCTAACCCGCGCGCGGGCGGGTCGTGCGACACTCAGCGCGGGCGTGCCCGCCTGGCTCAATCGGTAGAGCACTTCACTTGTAATGAAGGGGTTCGGGGTTCGAGTCCCCGGGCGGGCTCTTGAAAAGTACCTGCAAATTAGCAGGTTTTTATAGGTTTTTCAACGTTCAATCGGTCCCCGGTGGGGAACCGGGCAACGTTGGGGAACAATCGGGGAACATCAAGAAACACGCGCGCCGCATTGGCTGTGCAGCTTCTTCGAGTAGGAGTCCTGGATCGGATGGCGAAAAGCGCGCCTGAATGACTGCGATCGCTGCCGCTCTTTCGCCGAGCCGACTCGTGTTCTACGGAACCTCGGCAACGGTGATCCCGGTGTTCATGCTTGCGATGGCGGTTCAACTTCGAGCTAAACGGGTGTTCTCGTCATTCGTCGGTGAGGGGCGCTGGGGACGTAAGGCGCTGCCTCTCATTGCCTGGATATTTCTTGTGGCGAATGGGGGAGGCGAGGTCGCGTCACTTATGACGCTCTACTACAACAGCGACGATCACACCAGCGCCGTTCTGGTCTTCATCTCCGTTCTAGTCAGCGCGGTGCTGGTGCTCCTCGGAGCGGCCGATCTGCTTTACGGTCAGGTGAGTGAGAGGTCCGGTCCGTTGGCTTCCGACACGGCCCCGCTTCGTTCGCCGCGAAGGCCGCCGAGCCGACCTTATCCTCGGAAGGCGCCGCCCCAACGCCGACGGACTCGGCCGAATCTCCCGGCCAACAGTCAGCCAACGGTGACTAGTGCGGGAACTTTGTCCACGCTTCGCCGAGCGTCGCTGATCATGGCGTCGAGGTCCGGCCACCGCTCCGCGCCGATCGCCTCGATGACGTGCGCGTAGGTGCGGACGTGCAGCTCTCCTGAGTGACCAAGTCGTCTCGCGGCGCTCGGCACCGTGAAGCCGCAGTAGTGCAGCAGGCTGGCGTGGCTGTGGCGCATCAGGTAGACCGTCGCGTCCGTGATCCGGCCGCCGGTGGACTTCGCTACCAGCGGGCGCAGCTTGTTCGCTCCCCATAGCTTCATCGCGTTCTCGGTCATCGGACCGATGATCGGTTCCTGCGGACCGGGACGTCCGCTCTCCAGACTCCACTCCTTCAACTCCCGCGACGTGATCTGCGGCACCTCGATCACCCGCGTGCGTCGCGCCGTCGCCTTGGTGCGAGTCCGACCGATCGTCAGCTTGCCGTCTGCCAGATCTGACCACAGCACCTGCCGGATCTCAAGCGGACGAAGGCCCACGTGGGCGCCGAGTAGGGTGATGGCCCTATCGCGGTTGGTCATGCCCGTGATCAGCTGCTCGATCTCGGCCGGCGTCAGCGGCACGACCTCTTCGTCATGCACCCGCCGAGGCTTCCGCAGCCCCCTGACCGGGTTGGCTGGGATGACTCCGTGCTCAACTGCGATCTGGACGATGCCCGACAGCCGGACCATCACCTCCCGAACGGTCGTCGCGCTCGCGCCCCCGTCGAGCATCTTGCGCTGATGCTCGGCCAGCATCGGTACGTCGATTGCGATGATCGGTTGATCGAGCAGTGGCGCCAGGTGCTTCTGCAGTGCCCAGCGATAACCGTGTCTGGAGGCTGGACTCAGGTTGACCGCATGATTCCGCCAGGGTCCAGCCGCGTACTGCGCCAACGTCATCGACGACCGATCAAGCTCTCGCATCTTCACTGATCCCAACTGCTTCGCCCGCACCACCTCCGCCTCGAAACCAACGGCGTCCATCTTGCGGGTGAAGGTCTTTGAATGTTGCCTTCCTCCGTCGCGCCATTTGACTTGCCAAGTGGTGCCACGCTTATTGATACTCATCGCTTGCGCCTCATTGCCTTCCTGATCGCTTCGTCGTACGTCTCCGGTACTTGAATGCCTACCCCGAGGGTCAGTTGCTCAAGTGGGAGCAACTCCCCCACCAACTCACCAGTAAAGGCCAGCCAGAAATCTGAGAAATCGAAACGGTGACAATCGTTCTCGCGCGCCTTCTCGTAACAACACAACACCAACGGCTTATCCGAATCGACTTGACGTAGTTCCGCAAGCACCCTGTCAACACCGATCTTGCTCAAGCGCTCTAGGTAGTCACCTCTGCGCTCCTCGCCGTAGAGGCCCATCTGGCGTGGTGTTGGTACTAGCGATGGCACCACAGGGAAGCTCTCAACCCAGAAGCGTGGCTTCCCTCTAGAGATTCTGACGGGCTGATACTGGAGTCGATCCTCACGCCGGTATAGAGCACTCCAGCTCGATATAAACACTCCTTGATCCTCCGTTTCATCGTGTGTAACCAACACCACAATTATCGCAGAGTTACTTCCAGTTGCCAATCGTGATTGACACAATTCAGGGCTCAAGCAGCCAGTCGAAATCATTTGCCGTAGGGGTCTTCCGGCTGCGCCGTCCACTGTTTGAAGACGTCCGTCCGATACGTTCTAAGCCGTCGATGAACGCCCGGAGATCATCTCCCCGGACCATCAGCCGTCCGTTGTCGAGCACGGCCGGTAGCTCGCCTGAATGGATCCTGCGGCGAACGGTTTGAGTCGAGCAGCTGAGCACCTCGGCCACTTCGGCGACGCTGAGCAACATCGGCACGGTCAAAGCCGCCACACGGTCCGTCAGCTTTTCGCGGGCAGTCATCGACCTGACTCCGAGTCGTTTTCTGCGCCTTCATCCGCGCGAGTGGAGACAGTGGAGACAGTTTGGAAATCCATGCAAATCCGAGGGTTCTAACTCATCAGCCTCCACGGTGGCTGCCCCGCCGAGTGCATCAAGCTCGCGTGCGAGGGCCTCGATCGTTGAGTCGTCGAGCAGGAGTCGCCCGTCCTGATCACCCACCGTCGCATCCCGGTCTTTGAGGTGTCCGAACGCGAGACCCTGCGCCGGACTCTTGCCGGATCCCGTTGGGCCCATCAGCGCTAACCAGAGGATTGGACGCTCGATCCTCCCAGGGGCCACTTGGATATGCGCATCAGGTCCAAGCGCCGTAGCTAGCTAGCGCGGACAACGCGGCACCGCCGATAAGCGCCGCCGGTAGACCTCCCGCCGACCCGTGGTGTACGAGCGCCTGAGCGGCTGATGGCAGAGCGTCGATCGGATAATCCGGGATCGCAGCGAGCCCGCTGTCAGGCCGTTCCGGTGCGCTCAGGAGCGCTTCGATCATCTGTGATGCAGAGCACGCTGGTTCCCCTAGGCAGATCGGGTCCTCGTACTCAGGGAGCCATTCCGCACCTCCTGCCAGCTGCGTGTCCACGACCTCCCACTGCTCCCCGAACCCCAACGCCACCCGAAACAGCTCCTCAGCCTGAATGCCAGCCTCCTACCATCATTCATCGAGGGGCCGGAAGCTCTCAGACGCTCCGGACGTCATACCCACTGAAACCGTCGAGGAGCCGGATCATGCGGACAGGCTCGCCGCGTATTGGCTGCCGATTCCGGCCGGTGGCGTCGCGTATCTCCTCTTCCGCAGACGCTACGACCCGTCGCCGGGATCCACGACCGAGGCGCGCGACGCCGTTGCCAGCTCCACGTCCGACGATTCCGGCGAGCCATAGCTCACGAGTCCCCTGGGCGCACCTTGCAAGCGAGAGGCCACGGGTTCGAGTCCTCTCTCCGGCTCTCGCAAGATCGGCGCGAACCGGGCCATTCTCGTAAGTGTCGAGTCTCCCATGCAACCGGGCAGCCGTGATCCGGCGCGGACGCCCCCGGCGCTTTCGCGATCGTCATGGAGCCAGGGCTCAGGCGCGAGCCGAGCCGGACGGGCATTGTGGATAGACGCGAGACGACCGCGGGAGCGGGTTGGATTCGTTCGGCGGTAGGCGGCTGGTTATCCTCGTGGTCAGCCAATGCTGATGTGGTGATAGCTGAGGCCGGCATTCGTTGTGTAGAAGAGGGCTTCGCTTCCGCCGTCGTGGCGCGCGAGCGCCGCTCCGTGGGTGGCGTTGGTGAAGCCGAGGTACGACCACGCGTAGCCTGCGGGTCCGGTCGACAGGTAGCTCGCACCGGCGTTGGTCGTGCGGTAGAGCTGCAGGCCTGAGACCACCGCGACTGTTGAGGAGGCCGCGGCGAACGCCGCACTGTTGGGAAGCATCATGTGAGACTCGGGATTGCCGTTGGCGGGCTGGAAGCTGCGGCCGCCGTTGGTGGAGCGCTGCACGCCACCTTCGGTTCCGGTCGCGCAGAAGGCCCACACGACCGGCGGCGTCATCTCCTGGTAGCGGCACCCGAGACCTTCTGACCCGGCAGGCACGGGGTAGCTGGTGAAGCTGTTGGCGCGATCGTGGGAGACCAGCAACCGTACGTGGTCCAGGGACTCCACGAACACGTCCGTGCCGTGCACCCACAGACCGCCGGACACCGTGCCGGCCGCCGCCAGCGCCACCCAATCCTCGCGCCCGACCGGCGAGCGCATCAACCGACTGGGTGGCCCACTCCCCGAGCCGACTACGGCGTACACCTCGCCGGCGCCGGTCGCGAGGTCCGTGACCGAGCCACCGAGGCTCACCGGATGCCAGCTCGAACCGCCATTGTGCGTGACGTACAGGCTCGTGTCGTAAGCGAACCCATCCACCGGATCAGCGAACCGCAGCTGCCAGACCCCCGTCGTCTGCCCCGAGCCAGGAGGATCGTACGGCGCTCGGGGCGCGGGAATGCCGACGAAGCTCACGCCACCATTGGTCGTTCGCACGATCGACGTGCACGGCGCCGAGGCGCACGGCGCGTTGCCGAGCAGCCACCACGTCTGCGCCCCGATCGCGGTGAACGAACTCGGCGCAAAACCGGCAGGCACAGGCCCACCCGTCGGGATGACCACAGCCGGTGTCGTCTGAGTGCTGGCCGGCGAGATCATCCTGGTCGTGCTGGCCGGCGGCGCTGCCGTGCTGGAGCTCGTCGACGGCGTCACCGAACTGCTCACGCGCGCCCTACTGCTCACCTGAGAACCGCCGCAGCCAGCCATAACCAACACCAAGCTGACGCCAACAACCAAACCACAGCGAGCCATGGCCGGTCCTTTCGATCGACCTGGATGGGGATCAACCCCAAGCATCGCTCCAAGCGGACCCCACCACATCAGCACGTTCCCCAACCGCATATACGGGCAACCCGCACCATCGCAGCTCGACCGCTGCATTGACAGCACGCGAAACCGTCCATAAGCGCCAACTGGCCAGCAAGCGAGCGCGATCATGCGCGGGCTCCTCCTGATCCCCGTCAGAGCTGGCGGCGCTCGCGCCTGGCCGGCCGCATTGCTTCGTGTAGCAACTGGCGAGGGATCGAACGCTTGCTCTGCGCCGACAGCAAGCGCCAACCTTCAAGCGCTCGGAGCTGGTCGGCATCTGTAGGCTGGTTTCGCTATTGGCGACATCCGGGGCGCCGACCAGATCGTCCGCGCGGGCCCCGTTCCTCGCCGAGAGCAGGGCGCGCTTTCCGACGTGCAAGATCGCTCAGTTGCCTATGCACACGTCGGCTTTGCTGCTCGGGCGGGACACCTTGGTGGGCGGTTCCGGAGCTTGGTCGACCGCTATCGCAACGTCGCCGAGGCGCTCGCGCTAGCTGATCCGCGGAAACGATGAAAGACGTCGTGCGTCGGCGCCGCAGCAGTGAGATTGGTATTGGTCTGACCTCGACGTGCGTCAAGGGCCGCTTGGGATAGCTACGATGCGCTGGATGCGGGTGCGGGGGTCGATCGTCGTGATCCTGGGTGTGGTAGCGATCACCTGCTCGAGCGCGCTCGCACGGCCCCGCGGGCAGCACCCGACGTGCATGCGCCGGTCTGGTCACACGCTTCGCCGCGCCGGTGCCGTGCGAATCTACGGACACCACGGACAGGAGTACGGATGCGTGCGCGGCAGCTGGCGGACAGTGCCGATCCCTGGCCCGATCGGGCAGCTCGCTGGCGTGTCAGTGTTGTTCGGGCAGGTGACCGAGGACGACCAGTACGCCTACGTCGCGTACACCGATGTCGTCGATCTGCGGACAGGGTGGGAATACCGCGTGTCCTCCGAAGATGAGCCGCTCGGCGGGCCCTGGTCGCTCGCTCCGGGCGCGGTCGAGACGGTCGTGCTCGGTGCCGACGGCGACACGGCGCGCCTGTACGAGACTCCAGCGCCAACCGGCGCCTCGTACTCACCTCCGCCGACGACCGAGACGCTGGACGTGGTCGGCCACGGCCGGCGCGTGCTCTCCACCGGCGCACCGGGGTCGATCAATCCCCGCTCGGTCAGGTTCACAGGCGGCGTGGTCACCTGGACCCAGGACAGCATTTCCCACCGCGCACCTGCCTAGCCGCTCGCGAAGGGTGAGAGTCCGCCCTTCAACACCTGCAACCTGCCCTGACCTTGCGGGGCAGGAAAACGACGAAAGACGGAGCTCCGCGGATCACGAGGCTCCCGTTCGGCTCAAGAGGAGCAGCACATGGGGACGCCAGCGCCAGCGATGAGCGCTGGGATGATCGCATGCTGACAGGAGGACTGGACGGAGCTCGTGCACTGGCCGCTCGTTGCGACGGAGCCGATCGCCTGAGGTTCCGGCTTGTCTGCGTCCCTGCGGTCGTGCGCGGGAGCCCGCCGGCTCGGCGGCATACGATCAAACGGTGCCGGTCACTGACCCGAGCGACCTCTACGGCCTTCCGCTCGAGCGCTTCGTTGCCGAGCGCGCCGCTCTGGCGAAGGTGCTGCGTGGCGAGGGACGTCGCGAGGAGGCCAAGCGCGTGACCGGCCTGCACAAGCCGTCGATCGCCACCTGGGCGGTCAACCAGCTCGCCCGCACCCAACGCGCGGCACTGACAGACCTATTCGCCGCCGGAGACGAGCTCTTGCGGCTACACGCCGGGTTGCTTGACGGGCGCGGTGACCCGGGCGCGCTGCGCGCAGCGACGGTCGGCGAGCGCGAAGCGGTCAGCCGGCTCACGCGGGCGGCGCATGGTCTGCTGTCGGGGGCGGGTCATGAGCTGTCCGCGGCCACGCTGGAGCGGGTGTCTGAGACCCTGGATGCCGCCGCGCGCGACGAGCGGGCCCGTGATCTGGTGCGCGTCGGCTGCCTTGAGCGCGAGCTTCGCGTAGTCGGGCTCGGCCCAGACGCGGCGCTGAGCGGACTGGCCTCGCGCGAACCTCGCGCTCCCGGGGCGGGACCGCTGCGCACGCCTGATACTGCTTCGCCGGCACGTGCACATCCCCCCGAACCTCAAGCCGACGCCGAGCAGGCGGGCCGCGAGCGGGCCGAACGCGGGCGAGTCGAGCGACAGCGCGCCGAGCGCGAGCGGGGCGCGCGTCTGACGGCAGCCCGTCGGGCAGAATCAGACGCGCGCCGCCGTGCGGACCGGGCCGCCCGAGAGTTGGGCGCAGCCCAGGAGCGTCGCGACCGCGCCGCGCAAGCGCTGCGCGATGCCGAGGCTGCTCTGGTCCACACCCAAGCGCAGGCCGACGCCGCGGCCGGTATCCACCGCTCCGCCCTGCAGGCGCTACAGAGCGCAGATCGTCCGGACGCATCCCCGGGGTGATCGCACCCGGGCGCGTGTCGCCAGCCCTGCGCCAATCCAGGCGCACCGGAGTGGGAGTGCGCCGCAGCGTGCCGCCGCCCACGGCCGGGGCGATCGCCAAGTCGCCCTTGCAATCGCCGGCCCCGAACTGCCCGGGACGGCAAAGTGATGTGGCCGGCGGTCCGCTTTCGAATGTTGGCGTGCTTGTTCGGGGCAAGTTGCGCGGCTAGCATTGCCAGTGCGGCGTCGTATGTCGGCCGTTTACGGTTTTGGCGGCCGACCGCGCTTGGGCATGGGCCCGGCTTGTCGGGGCATCCGGCCGGCGTCATCGAGAGCACGCCTGAGGAGCATCTCGATCTGGGCGTTGAGGCTGCGGAGGTCGGCAGCGGCCCACCGCGCCAGGGCGTCGTGGACCGCTGGGTCGATACGCAGCAGCAGTTGCTTGCGCTCGGGGCTCACGTATAGAGCGTGCCGGTGTTGACGACCGGGGACGCGGGCTGATCCGCACACAGCACGACCAGCAGGTTGCTGACCATCGCTGCTTTGCGCTCCTCATCGAGCTCGACGATCCCGTGCTCATCCAAGCGGGCGAGCGCCATCTCGACC
>JBKQKK010000104.1:0-3261 GCA_052147535.1 Solirubrobacteraceae bacterium
CCGCCAGTTCCAGCCTACCCGCCCCGCCAAGCTCTCACGATCCCAGCAAACCCGCCGAAATCAGCGGCGATCAATCAGAATCGGCCACAAGAACCGGACGATCCGACGCCCCGGAAATCCAGGCTAACACGGCGATCACGGTCCAGGCGCTGTTGGCGTGCATCTGGCCCGAGGGGAAATGCTTGAGGGCTTGGTCGATGAGGTCGCGGATCGCGAGCTCGACGGTCGCGTGGTCGCGGTGATCGATGTCCGCGATCATCGTGGGCGGGGTAGCGCGGTTGGTCGCCAGGCAGTGGTAGCGCCAGTCAGGGAACAGCTCGGCTTGGGCGCCGAGGAGCCGGGTGCGGCGGACGATCAGCCGAAAGCCCTTGAGCGTGGTCTCGGCGACCTGCGCCTCACCCTCGTCGGGATAGTCAGCGACCGTGACCCAGTCGGCCTGGTCGATCTGCTCGATCAGCGCTCGGATCGTCTTGCTCTGCTTGACGGCGATCGAGAACTCGATCCCACGCTTGGCGAGTGCGTTGAAGAGCTTGTGGTTCTCAAATCCCGAGTCCGCGCGGATGATGATCTGCCCGGCATGCCCCGCGCGCCGCACCCGGGCGATCAGCTCATCGACGAACCGGGCGATCCCGCGCTGCGTGTTGGCCTTGCCCTTGCGGTTGCGGATGTGCAGCACCTCGCCGGTGTCCGCGCGGACCGCGAGGATCGGGTGATACCCCAGCTTCTTGGTGTACCCGTAGCTGGCGCCCTGCTTCTGGTAGCCATGCACCTCACCCACGAAGCTGTCGATGTCGATCACCAACGGCATCCCGTCGCCCGGGCCCGCTCCCGCTTCCCAGGCGCGCGCGAGCGCGTGGTCCAGGACGCGGTCGAGTTGGCGCACATGCCCGAAGGTGAACGCCCGCAGGAACGTCCCCAGCGTCGAGGGCGCCATCACCCGGTGCCCCAAGATCATCTGTGTCGATCCGGCCCGCAGCACGTTCATGTCATCAATGCTGTCCGCGCCGGCGAGCATCCCGTGCACCAGGCTCATGACCTTGCGGCCCGGCAGGCACGCGCCCGGCAACCGCGGGTCAAGCCCCACCGACTCGTTGACCAACTCCTCGATCCCCAACCGCTCCGCCAACGTGGCCGCCACCAACAGGCCGGCGTTACTGACAAGCCGCTGCTCATCAAACCGAACCTGCACCGAATCGAGGTTCGCGGGGCCTGCGGGAACGTCCGAGCTGTCATGCACCATATGAGTGACCTCCTGACAGGGCCCCGGCTGCCACCTACAGCCTGATCAAAGCCCTGCTCAGGAGGACATTTAAGACTCAGGGTCGGACGGAACCGACCCCGGCTACTCGGTGGATCTAGGCTTAGCGTACGTTCCTGCTCCATTACTACCGGGAGGCCGACTAATTGCAACAGCGACTAACGGGATTTGGCCCGTGGAATCGACGCCACCGGCGACTCCCGCGGCGACTAACGGGACGGCGACTAACGCTTAGCGTTGTCCCACGCAGACTTGTGGTCGGAACCCCTCAGTGGCTGGCTGGCCTCGCTGTCCCGGGGGGCGACACGACGCAAGCGTCCACCCGCCACGCGCAGCCGCACACAGAGCGCAGCGCAGCGCAGCGGCGGTGCGGACGGCGAAAGGCAGGGTGGCGGGGGAAAGGGGGGGCGACGAGCTCCAAGCGACACGTCGCGGCTGGAGGGGTTGCTGCTAACGCTAGTCAGGACCCATGTGCTATCGCTACGGGCCGTGGAAAGCGCGAACGTGAGTGAGTGCCTGCTGGTGTCATGGCCAGCCTCGAGCACCTCCCGGGGTGTGATGGCTCACCTCCACCGCGCTTCGGCCACGGACTCATGCTGGTGGGTGCCCCCAGCCTCGGGCATGTTCAAACCCCCTACGACGGTCGAGTTCTGATCGACCGTTGGATCTTCCAACCGCCGGTAAATCGTAACGCAAGACGGGTTGTCAGTCCTTTGCGCCAGGGTCATTTGCGCCTGGGATGCACCGCGGGCATACACTGCATGCGCATCGCGATGCCCTCCGCGCTCCTCAGCGTCCCTTCCAGGCCGGGGGGCGCTTCTCGAAGAATGCGGATACGCCCTCGGTCAGGTCCTCGGTGGAGAACGCGAGCGCCAACTGTGCGCGCAGGTAGTCGAGCGCGTCGGCGAACGCCATATCCTGCTGGCGGAACATCGCGTCCTTGCCGAGCTTCATCATCACAGGCGACTTCGCCGCCAGCTTGTGAGACCAGTCACGCACGACCGCGTCGAACTCCCCGGCCGGCACAACCCGGTTGACGATGCCGATCCGCTCGGCCTCCGCTGCCGAGATCTGCTCGCCCAGCAGCAGCAGCTCGTTGGTCTTCTTGCGCCCAACGTTGCGGTAGATCAGCGCCATGATCATGAACGGGAACACCCCGACGTTGATCTCGGGCGTGCCGAACCGAACCCCTTCGCGGGCGACGATGAGGTCGCAGGCCAGCGCCAGGCCGAGCGCGCCGGCGAGCACGTGCCCGCCTGCGGCGCACAGCGACGGCTTGCCAAGCTCGCCGAGCAGCCGGAACACGCGCGGGAAGCTGTCGATCTCGGCATGCTTGTGCACGAGCGGCAGTTGGGCCGCGAAGCCACTCAGGTTACCCCCGCTGGAGAAGACCTTCTCGTGCGTGGAGGCGAGCACGACGCAGCGCACCGCCGAGTCCGCGCGCGCCTGCGCGAGCGCCGCCTCGAGCTCCCCCAGAAGCTCGTTCGAAAGGGCGTTTCGAGTCTCTGGCTGATCGAGCGAGATCGTCGCCACGCCGGCGTCGTCGAGCTCGTAGCGAAGCGTTGCGTAGCACATGGCCGTGAAGCGTACGCGTTCCATTGCGTACTCGGCCGCGTGAGCAGTGAGCATTCCTACTGTTTACTATCGCATCTGCGCAACCTAGGCCGCGAGGACCGTGATCGTGCGTTGCTCCGCAAGCGGTAGGCCTGCCCTTCCCTGCGTCATGGATACGGCACGGCCCGTGGGTGGGGAACAATGGAGCGAGCAGTGCCGGTAAGGGGGTAATAACCAAGGTCCATGACTGTATGACTGTCGCAAACTGCGACACTCGGTTGGCGTGGTGGAGGTAAAATCCTCCAAGCATGGCGAGGCTCGTGTACGCGTTCAGGGGGTCAGAGCAGGAATTTCGCGAAGGCGAGCGTAGTTATGGAGCGTGGTTGGCGGTGATGAGCTTGTTGAGCTGAGAGCGCAGAACGCGTTGCTGCGCGAGCAGATCGTGCTGT
>JBKQKK010000105.1:0-21764 GCA_052147535.1 Solirubrobacteraceae bacterium
CCGATCTTGAGCGTGAGCGACGCGACGCGCGGTGATGCGGCGCCGTAAACGACGGTCCGTGGCGGGTTATTCCACCAGTACCACTGCCCGTTCTGCTGCTCACCGGGATCAAACCGGCGGATCACCACGAACAGGGGAGCGGTGCCGAGCCGGCCACACAGCTGCGGGGTTGACGGCCCGATCAAGGGTGGCTCACCACCGGGCGAGAAGGGCCGTTGCGCGACGCCCGGCTCGAGCGGGGCGCTCTCCTGCTGCAGTTGGGTGCATTGCTCGTCCGGGTAAGCACCCGGGGTGAGATCAGCGCCGCCGATCACGTCCCAGGGCGGTCCTCCTTGCGGGTCGGCGGTCTGCAGCGTGTAGGAGCTCGCGAGCGCGATCGTGTCTTTGCGCCCGTTTCGCTCGAGGACCTCGATCCGCGGGCGCACGTCCTCGACATAGCCGCTGTAGACAGTGATGAAGCTCTTGCCCGGTCCCAGCCGCAGCCGTCTTGCGCCGCCGGGCCCGTAGACCGTGACCGAGCGCGCTTCCGGTCCGGCGACGCCGTTGACGACCGTGCGCGCCTGCGCCTCGCTGCGACCGACGAACACACGTGCCCCCGCGAGCACCGGGCCCGCGACACCCGGAACGCCGCACGCATCGACGCCACCAAGCCCCAGCACCCGGAACACCCCATCCAAGCCGACGATCCCGAAACGCCCGTCGACGACCTGCCCCACAGCCGAGCAGGTCTCACCCGTACCGCTGCGCGAGAGGCGGATATCCCACGGCGGGCCGCCAGCAGGATCGCGCGCGTCCAAACCGGCCAAATGCACGCTCCCAGGGACCGGCTGCACGTCCGGACCCAACGCACCCGCTGGGGGTGCCGGCAGCGGCTTGCCCTGACGGATCAGCAAGACCGCCGCGGCGGCAATCCCCGCCAGCAGCAGCACCGCCACGATCACCGCCACCACGCTCACGCGATGACCAGCACGAAACGGTCGACGGCCACCGTTCAGCCGCGCGACACGCTCCAGCTCGGCGCCGAGCTCATCGAAGAACAGCAGATCGCTCATCGCGACGCCTCCCGCGCTTCGCGATGCGGCTCCAGCGCCTGCGCGAGCGCTCGCAAACCCCGTGATACGCGCGCCCTGGCGGCCTGCTCGGAGATCCCGAGCGTCCGCGCGACATCGTCATAGGACCGGTCCTCAACGACCCGCAGCTGCAGCGCGTCACGCTGCTCACGACTAAGCCGGCGCAACTCCAAGCCCAGCGCCACTCTCAACTCAGCCAGACCCGCGAGCTCCTCGATCGCCGTCACGTCCTCCTCGTGGATCACCGGCACCCGGATCCCGAGACGCTCAACAGCCCGACGCTCGACCGCACAGCGCCGCAGGTACCGCGAGACCTGTCGGCGCGCGACCGTAAACAGCCAGCCACGCATCTCCGCCTCAGAGCGCCCACGCAACCGCCCCCACGAACGCAAAGCCAACGCGAACGTCTCCGCCGTCAAATCAGCCGCGACCGCGACATCGAGCGTCCGCCGCGCGACGAACACGATCACGGCCTCCCGCTCCCGCCCATACACCGCCATAAACGCATCGGCATCATCCATCTCTAGCTGGGAATGCCGCGAGCGATCAAACCTGTGACGCTAAATCTCACGATTTCCGATTTTGGTGAGCTGACCGGCCATCGCAAAGGGCTCAAGCCGACGGTCCGGGACGCGCGCAGCCCCCCGACGGTTACTCGCACGTGCCTTGGACGTTCGACAACTGAGACGCACCCGCAAGCGGCATCGAACGGCCCGCAGCCGCTCCGGGCGTTCGCTGGTGGATCGTTCTCGAACAGGTTCTTGGTCGGAGTCCTCTCGAGATTGTGATGGGCTCACGGGGTGAGGTATGGGGCGGGTGCGAGGGTGGGCGGGATCGTGACCGGGAATGTTTCGCCGGCGCCCAGATGGCTGATGCTCCCGATCGCGTTCCCGTTAGCCGCCACCAGCATCAGCGTTTCGTCGGGGTAGAGAAGCTCGATCACGCCGTCGGCTTGGCGGCAGGCGCGCAGTGGTGGTCCGTCTTGGCTGCAGATGCTCTGCCGAGTCGGGCTCGCTAAGCGAAAGCGGAGAGGATAGGAATGCCGACTGATGGCGTTCGGAGCTGCCGGCCCCGTTGGGTTGGTGAGGTGTACTCGCGGGATGCCGGTGCAGATGCTCGCCGGGTTGAGCTCGCGGCCGGTTGCGGTGCTTGGCGCGGGCGCGACGCTGACCGTGGCGTGGGTGCTGTCGCGCTGGATGACCTCCTGGGGCCAGGCATCCACGAGCGGTGGTGTCTGCATAGCGACGGCCACGTTGTCGTGCACCGTGACGGTGATGCGCGCCTGCGGGCGGGACCCCGGATGTGGGCGCGCGAGGAAGTCGAACTGGACGCTCGCGACCCGGTCGGGGACGACCTGGGCTAGTAGCGAGCTGTGCAGCGAGAAGCCGTAGGTTGCGTACTGAGCACCCTGTGCGATCGACTCGGGAGTGACGCTGAGCGCGGGGAACACTCCGAGCGGTCGGTCGTGAGCGTTGGTGAGCACGAGCGCCGCCACGTCGATCTTGCCGCTCGAGCGCAGCCGGACCGGAGCGATGAAGAGCCGGTAGCCGTTCGTGGCGACCGCGAGCCTGCGCACGAGCGAACGCACGACCACTCCCGCGCGCGGGATCGCGCCCGGGAGGTGCGCGGTCACGGCGCGCTGGGCGAACGCCACGACGGCCGGGGGGTCATCGGTCGCTGTTTGCGCGCGGCGCAACACACCCAGCTCGGACACCAAGCAGGCGCCCAGGGCGTCCGAAAGTCGATGCGTGCGCCGCGCACATGAGATGAGCGCCGTGGCGTCAACGCGGGTCAGTTGGACAGATTGCGCAGGCACCCCGGTGATGGTATGGTGCTGATATGGGTAGCACTAGTGGGACGCTTGAGATCGACCCGTCGAGTCCGGTCGCGTTGCACGAGCAGGTCGCCGCGGCGATCAGGCGGGCGATCGCCGACGGCGAGGCGCGGCCGGGTGAGCGGCTGCCGCCGGCGCGGGATCTCGCGGCCGTTCTCGGGGTGAACGCCAACACGGTGTTTCGGGCGCTGAGGACGCTGCGCGACGAGGGGCTGCTCGAGTTCCGCCGCGGCCGGGGGGTCACGGTCACGGACGCGGCGCCAGGCCGCAGCCTCGTGATCAGCAAGGCTCGTGAGCTCGTGGCGCTCGCACATCGCTACGGCTACGGGCTCGAAGAGCTCGACCAGATCATGCGGCAGATCAGCTGACGGGGACGGCGATGGCGCTCGTCGGCGACACCGCGACGGACCGGACGGCGGCGTCCCTGGAGGCGTTGATCCCCGAGGCCAGGGAGATCCACCGCCGACGCCAGCGGCGGCGATGGGGCATGGTGCTGCTCGGCCTGGTGATCCTCGCCGGAGGCGGCGCCGTGCTGTTCGGCGGTGGCGGCAGTCCCTCTGTGCCAACCGTCCACGGACCGCTTCCAGCCGGGATCGTTGCGCGGGCGGCGGACCCGGCGGCAGGTCTGCCGTGGGGAATCCGGGTCGTCCACACAAGCGGGTGGACCTGCGTGCACCTCGGCCGCTTGCGCGGCAATCAGCTCGGGGTGATGGATGAGGACGGGTCGTTTGGGAGCACCGGCCGCTTTCACCCGTTCGGTCCCAGCACGACCAACCAGGCTCGCTGCGCGCAGAACGACGGAGAGGGTCACGCGTTCATGACGATCGAGCTGGGATCGGAGCCGGCCCACGGTGCCGATGGTCGCCTACCTCGTCGTCGGCCCGGCCACCCCGACGTTCTGCGCCCAGCTGCCCCGCCACAGCGCCTGCGGGTCAAATGGGGTGGCGCTCAACTCGATCTTCGGCGGGATGATCCTGTCCGTTCGCTACCGAAATGGCCGCACGTGCCAGCCCGCGGCCCTTGACACGCGCCTGTCCGCGTTCGTCCGCCAGTGTCCACGAATCGGCTACGTCGCGCCCAAGCCGCTGCTTCGTGAGTCACAGGTCGCATCGCCGGTCAGCTTCCATCTGATCCCGGCTAAGCGCTACTGCTTTGCGCCGACGTCAGGCCCGCGGTACGGGTTCGGGGAAGCGGCGGCGACCGACCTCGGCGGCTACCTTCCATGCAACGGCGTGGTACCGGTCAGGGACAAGCGTCCGGGGCTCGTCGAGCGCGACACGCTCGTCTTCTTCTCCTGGACCGCGCGCCAGCCGGTCACCTCGACTAACACCGAGTACGAATACTTCCTCGGCTCGGGCGCCTGCGGCGGCCAGGGTGAGAGCACGTACGGACGCGTCACAGCCGGGGAGCGGATCACCCGCGGGATCGTTCGTCGTCCAGACCAGCTGCGCGGGCACGCTGACGGGCACCGTCGCCTATGAGCCAAACCTTGGGCCCGGTGGCGGTGACTTCGCCGGCGCCGACCCGGGCCGCGACGGATCGCTCCTCGTCGGCCGCTTCACGATCAGGATCCCTCCGCGCGGCGCCGGAACCGGGCCCGCGCCAAAAGCGCGCGGCTAGACGGCTGCGGCAACAGCGCACCCGCCGCGCACTCACAGCAACGGAAGAGATCCTCACGACAGGATCCTCCCTCTGCTCGCCAACAGCAGGCCCAACGGCGTCCGCGACCATGTCCGTAAGGCGTTCTATATTTGAGAACGCCAGCCCGCGAGGGCCGTAGATAGTTAGCAGCCGGTGGTTTGGGTTCTGCTCGCCGGCTCGCGGAGCGTCTTTCATGAGCCGGTGCAACCGTTGCGCTCTGCAGGACGTCTTAAGGGGTGTGAGCGGCAACCACGATCCTGTTCGGGCCGAGCCGCTTGATGCGGCGTTCGAGCGGTTCGTTGCTGCGGCAGCGCCGGCTCTGCTTCGCAGCGCATTCGTGTTGACCGGCGATCACGCTGATGCGGAGGATCTTCTGCAGGCCGCTCTGCTGCAAACGTTGCGTCGGTGGTCGACGATCGGCAGCTCACCGACCGGGTATGCGTTCCGTGTGCTGGTCAACCTTTCTCACGACCAGCTGCGGGCGCAGCGACGACAGCCGCTACGCGCGTCGGCGCCGGCTACGGTTGAGGTGAGCGCGGCTGATGAGCTCGAGCGCGTGCTTGAGCGTGACGCGATCGTTACCGCGGTTGGTCGGCTTTCACGCGCGCAACGGGAGGTCCTCGCGTGCCGATTCGTTTTGGACCTCGATGTTGCCCAGACGGCTCGGACGCTGGGCCTTCCCGACGGGACGGTGAAGTCGCATACCGCGCGAGCGCTTTCCCGCATGCGTGAGCTGCTTGCTGAGGATGCCATTACGACCGGCGACGCATCATCGGAGGTTCGCCATGCTGAGTGACGAGGAGCTGGTCGACGGGCTGCGGTCTGGGTTGGCGCCGCTGCGCCCGAGTGCTGATCTGATCGAGCGTCTGCGCGAGCGAGCCGTAGCCGACCAGCTGCACAACCAGGGCTCTCGACCGTCGCGGGTCGGGTCTGGTCGGGCGGCGGTGCTGCGCGCCGGTGGGCGCTCGGCGTCGATCGCTCTGCCGATCGGGGCCACCTTGGCGATCTTCGTTCTCGCCCTCGCGCTGCTCGGCCACGGCCATCGCCCCGCCGCGCCGCGGCAGCCGATCCCGGTGAGCGCGACCGCTGTGCCGCCCGGGTTCCTACTCCCGACCGGACGGGCGGAAGCGCCGCTCGCGCCGGTTCAGAAGCGGATTCTCGGAGCGGCGATCCCGCGGACCGCGAAGCTCGTCGCGCAGGCGGCCGATCCGCGCGGAGGGCTCCCGTGGGGCCTTCGCAGCTTCCGCACCACGAAAGACAAGACCTGCCTGCGGGTCGGCCGGCTGCAATCCGGGACGATCGGCGCAATCGGCCAGAACGGAGCCTGGAGCAACGATGGTCGCTTTCACCCGTTCGCGCTCAGCTTCAACCCGCCCGGCGACTGCGCGCAGACCGACCGCGACGGCCACGCGTTCGAGAACATCGCTGCGGGTAACACGCTCGCCAACGCCGACATCCAGGGCAGCTCCTGCGCGCCCGGCGGCGGCGTACCGCACCGGCCCGCCTGTCCCCAGTCAGCACTGCGCAGCCTCACGTTCGGTCTGCTTGGCCCCGATGCGGTCAGCATCACTTACACGCTCGATGGGCGCCTCTACACCAAACCCACCGGTCCGGATGGCGCCTACCTGATCGTCGGTCCACCGATGAGCCTAACTTGCCACGTCGTAGATCTACACGGCCACCGCCAGACGACCGGCTGCGGGAGCGGTGGAGAGAGCATCAGCCCCACGATCGTCTCCGACGTGATCGACTCAGTCACCTACCAGGACGGGCACGTCTGTCAAACGACCAGCCCGGATCCGCGTCTGCTCAACGCCGCTTGCCCACCGGTCGGATACGTCGCGCCGCGCGTACCGCACGTGAGCGCCGTGCAGCTCGCCTCTCCCGTGACGGTGAAGTCGCTGCGCCTGGAGCGCTACTGCGTCGCTCGCCGCCCCGGGGCGTCGACGTTCCGGCTGCTGTGCGACGGACCCGTCCCGGACGGGTACCGCCTCGGACCGAACAACCCCGCCTACGATGAGATGCTCGTCGCGATCGCCTGGACCGCCCGCGTCGCCGTCACCACCCCCAACAGCCTCTACGACGCCGAGATCCAATACCCATGCAACCAGGGCGGCTCCGGCGCTGGCCCCATCCCCACCAACGTCCGCGCCGGACAGCGAATCGTCCAACACGCCCAGATCCCGATCATCCGCTGCAAAGGGTCTTACACCGTGAGCGTTGGATACGTGCCCAACGTCGGACCCACCGGCAGTGAGCAACTCGGCGAGCCTACCCCCGGCACCGGCGGATCGATCCTCGTTGGGCAACACAGCTTCAACATCAGATAACCAGCTGGCCTCGCGGTTCTCGACCCACCCGAGGATCTGCTCGACCGACTCCGCGAGCGCGCTGCCCGAGACCGTGGCTGGCGGGGGCGGCTCCGGCCCGGACCAGCGGCCCGCGCGCGACGGCTCGTTGTTGGTTCGGGCGGCGTGGTCACGGTGCTGACGATCGTTGTGGGGATCGTGATCGCCGTCGTGGCGCTGACGGAACTCGGCCATCGCGCCCGGCGGCCGGCGACCGCTGCGGCCGTTCCCGGCCGTCAGCAGCTGATCGACGTGCTCGCTGTCCTGAGACGCCCGCAGACCAAGGCAGACCTCGATCCGCGGCTGCTCTCGTGGCTTGAGAGGACCCGCCCGGGGGAGGCGCTGCGGGGCACTCCTGACCGGCCGCTGATCCGGTTGGCGACTGTCACTCCGTGGGGCGAGAAGGTGCTCCTGGTTCCGATGAAGCCACCAATGCCAAGCGCGGGTGGAGCCGCCGAACGCGAGTTCCCGGCGGGCCGCTTGCCCGGCATCCTCGCTGGGCGAACTGATGAGGAAACGCTCGGCGTGTTCACGATGACCGACGGCGGCCGTACAGGTCGATCGACAGTGCTGCACCGGGCAGATCGCGGAGACCTGGTACGGCACCGACGGCCAAGTGCTCAAACGTGTCGGGAGCCCGACCGCCGCCAACCGCATCGTCCCTACCCCTAAACCCGGACCCGAGCTCTCCCGGGCGGCAAAGCGCGACCCCTCAACCCCAAACCACGTCTGGGTCACACCCAGCACAGGCGGGCCACACACCCAGTTCACGCTCCACTTCCAGGTGCTGCTAACGGGCGCCTTCTACCACTACACATTCACCGGCACCCGCTGCCCACAGCTGCCGGTCACGACAGGAGGAGTCGGCGGAGGCGACATTCGCGGCCAGCTGTGGAGCGACCAGCTGTCCGCAGGCGCAGGCGAACCGCTGTGCGGGGGCACCTACCACGTCAGCGTCGCCGTGAACTCCCTCGGACTGGGCCGGCCGCTCAAGCATCCCGCCAAACCGTTCGATGACGTGCGGCTGCCCGCGCGCAAGGGGACGCTGCGGATCCTCGGGAAGGGCCAGCGGCTGCGCGAGGTGCCGGTCCACCCGCAGCTACGCTCAGCGTTGAACGACTGGCTCGCCGAGCGGTCCGAGTTCCCGGCGAGCGCTGCGGCATTGTTCCTGAACCGCCGCGGGGAGCGGTTGAGCGTGAGGGGCGCGCACGCGGTGATCACGGGGATCGCTGCTCGAGGGGGGCTGGATGATCGCGTGAGCGCGCATGTGCTGCGCCATTCGTTCGCGACGACGCTTGTGCGCGGCGGTACCGATCTGGTGATCGCGGCTGAGCTGCTGGGGCACGCGCGGCTTGAGACCACGCGCGTGTACACGCGCCCGAGCGCGGAGGATCGCCGCAAGGCGATCGCGCTGTTGCCTGTCGACGAGTGAGCGGGGCTAGCGTGCGAGCTCGAGATAGCGTCGCCAGGCCGCGGCGAACCCGGCGCGTTTGGGGTCAAGTTCGGCGCGGAGTCGCGCGAGGCGGTATTCGGGGAAGTAGTCGGGCTCGAGGTCAAGGCTCGCGGCGATCAGCTCGAGGCTGCGGCGGCTGGGGTGCTCGTGCCCAGATGTGATGCCGCGGAGGTAGGCGTAGGTGACGCCGCGTCCCTCGTCGTCGTGGGCTTGGTGAGTTCGGCAAGTGCGCGGAAGGTCAGCCGGCGTTCGCGCATCAGGGCCTTGAGCGCGATCGTGATTGGCTGGTCGGTCCAAGACGGCTTCACTGCTGGAACGCTACGTGTCGCGCCGGACCGCGCAGGGGCACGCAAGATCTCGCCCGCTGCTTGATCGACCAGCGAGTGGCGTGCAGTGTTCTGCTTAACATGCGTGCCGAGGTCGGAGGCTACGGGTTCCCGGCAACGCCGCGCGCACGCCGACGCACTGCTCGCGCCGGCACTCGACCCGCCGCCGCTTTCCGATCCACCTCCAGCCGAGAACGAGGATCACCAGACGCGGCCGCGGCTGCGGCTCTACCGAGCGCAATGACCGCGACCACCGCACAGCCAGACGCTGGCGCGGGGGCGGTCACTCCGCGCGCGGAGCTCCTGCCGACCAAGGAGCACCGTCGGTTCGTCGAGTTCGCCGATGCCTGCCGGCGCCACCGCTACATCGGCATCTGCCACGGCCCTCCGGGCGTCGGCAAGACCGCCTCCGCCCGCCACTACGCCGACTGGAAGAACTCGAACCATGGCTCCCGCACCGCTTCGACCGAGAGCACCACCCGCCACCCCGGGTGCTCGAGCGAGCCCGCACCGCGCTCTGGACCCCAACCGTGATCGCCAGCCCCCGCCAACTCGAAGACCAGATCCGCAGCATCACGACCACCATCAGCAACGCCGTCGAGGATCTCCACCGCCCCGCACAAGAATGGATCCGCTACCAGCCCGGAACCCCGAACTGCGAGCTGCAAATCGTCGACGAGGCCGACCGCCTGAAGACCACCGGCCTCGAGCAACTCCGTGACTTCTTCGACCGCCACCAGATCGGGCTGATCCTGATCGGCATGCCCGGACTCGAAAAACGCCTCGCTCGCTACACCGCTACCAGCCGCTTAGCACCAACGAGTTGCGCTCGTGCTCGCCCACCACTGGCACCGCCTCGGCCTGACCCTCAACCTCGACGACTTCACCGACGCCGAGGCGATCAGCGCCATCGCCCGGATCACCAACGGCAACTTCCGACTCGTCCATCGCCTCCTCGCTCAGGCCGAACGGATCCTCGAGATCAACCACCTCCGCACAATCACCGCCGAGGTCGTCGGCGCCGTGGGCGAGACACTCGTCATCGGCGCCGAATAGGGCACTCCGCGCCCGCCCCGCCATGGCCATCAAGCGACCAAGATCTCCGGCCACCCAGCGCTGAAGATCACACCCCGTCAGAAGCGTATTAGTCGCCGCCGGAGGGCCCCGCGACGGCGACTAAGCAGAGTTAGTCGCCGCATGCGTATGGGCACTTTCCCTGCGACTTCAGACGCCGTTCAGTACTTGCCGTAGACAACACCGCGGACTCGGAAGCGTCTTCGGATGCGGGTCAACACCGTCCACCCCAGCGGCGTAATCGCCGCGCTTTGTCGCGGACCGTCATGTCTAGCATCGAGCGTCCAAAGCCGGGGGCGCTCCCCCAGGACTCGGCAACGAAGGAGCAGTGGGCAGCGCACGTACCGGCGCCTGCCCACTCTTGTCGCCATCGACGCGGCGGTGGTTCTGTCCATTCAGTAGTAGTGGCGTCGACCTCCGATGGCGTGTCCCATCGTGCCGAGGATCGCGAGGATCACGCCGAGGACCAGCACGATGATGCCGACAGCCCAGAGGACGGCGAGCTTTGGAACGATGGCGGCGATGATGAGCAGACAGATGCCTAGAACGATCATTAGGTCTCCTGACTTCTAGATTCAGTTGCGATTGATTGGCGGTGGCTTATGCCTAAGTGCTGCGGCCTCGACGGCGAAAGCCGTATCCGCCGCCGGTCAGCAGTAGGACTAGGAGCACGATGATGAGGATTGTGAGCATGTTCACCTTCTGGGTGTTTGGGGTGGTTGGCTTACACGCGCGTGCGTGCTAACTCTCGTTGTGGCCGGTGAGGGTGTCGGCGACCTTGTCGACGGTGTCCTTGACCTTCGCCTTCGCTTGGTCTGCCTTGCCCTCGTTCTTGAGGTGTCTGTCTCCGGTCAGCGCGCCGGCTGCTTCCTTTGCGCGACCCTTCGCTTTGTCGACATGCTTGTCAGTCATGGTTGATCCATCCTGGGGTTTGGGTTGACGGTGGTGTGGTCGTTGCGGCTGCGGGCTGAACGCCAGGCGCTGGCGATTGGCGAGCGTTCGCCCAATCGGATGCGGTGGTGGTCTTGCGGTTTTGGACGGTCGTCGCCGCTGCGGGGGTGGTCATGCTGCGAGCACTCGTCAGCGCGAGAGTGCCGTCGGCGGGGGAGCCCTGTCGCTCGACCCCGCGCGTGGGCTCAGCGGGGTCGCGCTCGACGATCCGCCGCTCGGTCTCCACACGCCGCCTGGCGAGGCGCCGCTCGGCAGGGTCGGGGTCCTGTCGTCGACTGGTTCTGCCGCCGACGCGCGGCAGCAGCGACAGGACGATCAGCAGAGCGCCGGCCGCGGCCCATACGAGCTCGGTCAGGTGGTTGGCCGCGAACAGGCCGACCGCGCCGTGGCGGTTGGCCAGCGCGATCAGGCAGGCGGCGACGAGCACGATCCCGACGAGCAGCGACATGCCCTTGGCGCCCCAGTGCAGCGGGGCTCCTAACATCAGCAGCACACCGACGGCGATGAACAGCAGACCGCTCCAGCCGTTGACCTCCAAACCAAGCCACGTCTTGCCGTGCACCGCCCCGGTGGGCGCATGCTGCGCGAAGCTGTGGCCGCCGAAGATCAGAGCGGTGATGCCGTAGGCCAGCAACACCAGCCCGACCAACCCGACCGGCCCCTTCGCCAGCGAGATCCCCTTCTTCGTCCTCTGTCTACGTGGCATCATCAGCTTTCGTTTGGGGTCCGGTCGGTCAAATCGCACCGGCCAGGGACCGGAAGCCGCCCCCGGGGCCTTCGATCTCGCTGCGATAGCGGACGGTTAAGGGGCCCCGCTGCAGGCTGGTGCCGATACTCGCGGCGGCAAGGGTGGATGCCGCCCTGAAGATTGATTGGTGACGGTTCGCACCGTGGAAGGTGGGCGAGCTCGGTCACTGCCAGCAAGGCCGGTAGACAAGGCCTGCCGGAGCGAGATGGCATGCGCGAGCCCACGGTGTCGAAACGCCGACACGAGAACGGCGAAAAGTCCCGGGCCGTGGCTTGGGCGGGCCCTGCGCTTGCGACGTTGGACATCTGATCTCCCCCGCATCGCGTCGATATCGGCGAAAACAAGAAAGTCAGGCGCCGCTGCCCAGATCCCGATGGACCTAGACCCCAGCACGATTGCCCTTCGTAAAACGAGCATACGCCCCTTGTCGCGGTTCGCAACCATAAATGCAGCAAGCTGCCAAACCGACACATGATGTCCCAGTTAGCGTGGGTTATTAGGGTCCGTGGGTGCCACCATGTCGACCCAGAGGCTTTCAGCCGAGCTTTTCCTGCCCGCTCGCCACCGCCAAGCGCTGCGCGCAGTCGACGGCTCAGCTCAGAGCGAGTGCGGCGAACTGCAGATCGATCGAGGGGCCTCCGGAATGGCGCCGCTTGGTGCCGACAAGGCGAGATTGGCCCGGACGGCTGCTTCAGGGCCGACCGGGGCGCGCTCAGACCTGTCGTAAGGCGATCTGAGGCTCGGGGCACGTCACGTTGCAGGAAGTGCAGGTAGCGGCCTGAGCGTTACTTTCACCCAACACACCGAAACCCTGGCAAGCTTACGTAGAAGGTATTCTTCCCAGGCGAGAAGCAGCAGCGCGCCTAACGGCCCTTAGCGGCCCTTAGCGGCCCTTCGTGGCCAGGGTGGCTGGCGGTGTGGCGGCGATGGGAGGTGTACGCTGCTTGGTGACGAGGGCACCGGTTTCGGGGCCGCGGGCGGCAGCGGAATCTGACTTCTGAGACGCACCAGGCGGTAGCGACCTCGGAAGGATGCATGTTGGACACCAGTAGCAGCGCGGACCGTGGTTTCTCTGAGCGTGTCCTGCGTGCCTGGCGACGCCGAAACCGGCGGCGTTCGGGTGGCTGTCGCGTGCGGGCTGGATATCGCCACCTGCCGGCGCTCGAGCAAGCGCTGCGCGAGATGCACGTTCACGGCCCGCCGTTCGTGCTCGATCTGCGTGAGCCGGAGTTTATGGATTGCGACTCCCGGTCCGGTCGCGTTCGTCCCCGGATGCTGCGGCTATGACCGATTTGCCGCCTGGTGATCAGGCGCCTGAGCGGCGTCGCCGCACGGATGCCGAGAAGAACATCGAGCGGATCCTGCAGGCGGCGATGGAGTTGCTGCAGGCTGAGCCCGAGGCGGGGTTGGAGGAGCTCGCGGCGGCGGCCGGGGTTTCGCGTTCGACGATCTATCGGCATTTCGCCTCGCGTGCGGAGCTTGTCCGCGCGGCGCGCGAGCGTGCGGGCGAGCGCGCTGATCAGAACGAGACTGATGCGCTGCGTCCGCCGGGTGAGCTGGCGGGCGATCGGACGCCGCTGGATGTCGCCGATGTGCTGAACAAGGTGCCGCCGCACTTGCTCGGCGAGCAGATCGTCGCCGAGGCACAGCGGCTGGTGGGCGTGAGTTCGGTGGCGCTGTATCTGGTCGACATTGACGGCACGATGCTGTTGCGCCTCGCCGGCTCGAAGGAGTTTCCGCCCGAGCTGGACGTGCCGCTGGCGGTCGGGCCCGAGATCCCTCGCGAGGGGCTGCCGGCGTTGCGCGCGGTGATCGAGGCCGAGCTGCCGGGCAGCGTGATGGCTCCGATGCTGTTGCGGGGGCGTGCGATCGGGGTTCTTGTGGCCGTCGATGCGTCCGAGCAGCCGCTCGTGGCGCTGGGCCGTCAAGCCGCCGCGGCGCTGGCGTTGGCTAACGACTACACGGATGTTTTTGACACCACGCGCCGGCGTAAGGAGACCAGCCCCGCGTCGGAGATCCAGCAGAACCTGCTGCCGCCGCGGATCGCGCGGATCTCGGGCGGGATCCTGGCTGGCAACGTGCTGCCTGGCTATGAGATCGGCGGTGACTGGTTTGACTACATGGAGAACGACGACGGCGCCTGGATCGGGGTGGCCGACAGCATGGGCAAGGGCACAACCGCCGCCGCTCTCGGTGGCGTTGCGCTGGGGGCGTTTCGCGCCAAGCGCCGCGTGAATGCCCACCTCGACGCCGCCGCGCTGGCGATTCATCACACGATGCAGGAGGTCGCGGTCGAGGGGGCGTTCGTGAACGTGATCCTCGGGCGCTGGCACGGACCGTCCTCGACATTCAACTGGATCACGTGCGGGCATCAGCCGCCGTTGCTGGTGACCAGCGAGGGCGAGCTGCTTGAGCTCACGGGCACCGAGCATCTCGCGTTGGGTTTGGGCGAGCGCGCGCGGCGGTTCACGATCGAGCGCCGCCGTCTGGAGCCCGGCGAGCGGCTGCTGCTGATCTCCGACGGGGTCCTTGACCGACGAACGAGCGGCGGTGAGAGCTTCGGCATGGCGGGCGTCCGAGCGGCACTGGCGGGCATCCATGGCGCGGCTGCGTCGACGGTGCGGGCGCTGGAGAATGCGATCACCGCCGCCTCCTCTGATCCGCTGGAGGACGATGCGACGATCGTCGTGTTCGCGCCCACGGACACCCAATAACCCACTCTAACTGGGACAGCGTGTGTCGGTTTTGGCGGCTTGTTGCATTTAGGGTTGCGAACCGTGACAAGGGGCGTATGCTGGTCGTGACCAAGGGCAGTCGCGCCGGGGTCTAGACGCCCGTCCGGGTTGGCGTTGACGTGCCGGCGCTTGAACCGAGGGTAGATCGCCAAACGAACGAATCGGGCTGTGGATCGGGGGTTGCTGATGACAGCAAAGCGGGGCGCGGGCTTGATCGTGATCGGTGCCGGCGCTTGGAGGGAGCTGCCGCTGCGTCTAGCCGGTGCCCTTATCGGCGGCGCTCGCGACGTCGGGGAGCGGCCCGGTTTGAGGCGCATCAACCAGCGAATGTCGGCGAGGCGACGGACGCGGGAGACCCACCCAGGGCGGCGTCGGTCTAGTAAGGGTCCGCTCCGCGGTTTGGGGTGGCGGGCGGAGGTCGCGGCCGGATGACGGTTCAGGAGGAGATCGAGCTGGTCCTCGCGCGACGCCATTGGGATCCGCACCGGGTGCTGGGAGCGCACACCGTCGAGGATGGCGTTCTGGTCCGTGCTTTTCGGCCCGGCGCACGCCAGGTGCTCGCGCGACTGCAGGGCGGGGAGTCCGTGATGCTCGAGCAGCGCCACCCGGAGGGGTTGTTCGAGGCGCTCGTGCGTGGTGCCAGGCTGCCGCTGCGCTACGAGCTCGAGGTCAGCTACCCGGACGACAACGTGTATACGTTGCGCGACCCCTACGCGTTTGCGCCGACGCTTGGGGACCTCGATCTGCACCTCGCGGGGGATGGGCGCCACGAGCAGCTCGATCAGCGGCTGGGGGCCCACGTGCGCGAGATCGACGGTGCGCTGGGCACCTCGTTCGCCGTGTGGGCGCCGGCCGCGCGTGCAGTGAGCGTCGTGGGTGACTTCAACTCCTGGGACGGGCGCCTGCACGCGATGCGCGTGCTCGGTGGATCGGGGATCTGGGAGATCTTCATTCCGGGCGTGGTCGAGGGCGCCGCGTACAAGTTCGAGATCCTCACCCAGGGCGGCGAGATTCGGCTCAAGGCCGACCCGTTCGCGTTCCGCACGGTCCTGATGCCGCGCACAGACTCGATCGTGCACCGCTCGCGCCACGTCTGGCGTGACGCGGAGTGGATCGAGCGCCGGCGGGCGACGCAGCCGCACGAGGGTCCGATCTCGATCTACGAGGTCCACCTGGGGTCATGGCGGCTCAACCCTCTGGAGGGCAACAGGTCGTTGCGCTACCTGGAGCTTGCTGAGGAGCTGGCGGCGTACGTCAGCGATCTTGGCTTCACGCACGTAGAGCTGATGCCGGTGATGGAGTATCCGTTCGCGGGCTCGTGGGGATATCAGGTGACCAGCTACTTCGCGCCGACCGCGCGTTTCGGCTCCCCGGACGACTTCAAGGCGTTCGTCGATCACCTGCACGGCAAGGGAATCGGAGTGATTCTCGATTGGGTGCCAGCGCACTTCCCGCGCGATGACTGGGCGCTGGCCCGCTTCGACGGGACCTCGCTCTACGAGCATCAGCACGCCCGCGGAGCGCATCCGGAGTGGGGCACCCTGATCTTCAACTACGGCCGCCACGAGGTGCGTAACTTCCTGGAGGCGAGCGCGTTCTTTTGGCCGCGTGAGTATCACGCCGATGGGATTCGTGTCGATGGGGTAGCGTCGATGCTCTACCTCGACTACGCGCGCGCCGAGGGCGAGTGGGTCCCCAACGCGCACGGCGGGCGCGAGGACCTCGAGGCGATCGCCTTCATCCAGGAGCTGAACGAGATCCTCCACCGACGCGAGCCAGGAGTGATCTCCGTCGCCGAGGAGTCGACCGCCTGGGCGGGTGTGTCACGGCCCACGTCACTCGGCGGCCTTGGTTTTGGCTTTAAGTGGAACATGGGCTGGATGCACGACACCCTCGGCTACTTCCAGCACGACCCCGTGTACCGAAGCTATCACCACCACGAGCTCACGTTCAGCATGCTCTATGCCTTCACGGAGAACTTCATCCTGCCGCTCTCGCATGACGAGGTCGTGCACGGCAAGCGCTCGCTCTACGAGCAGATGGCGGGAGACCGCTGGCAGAAGCTGGCAAACCTGCGTGCGCTGTACGGCTACATGTGGGCGCACCCGGGCAAAAAGCTGCTGTTCATGGGCGGTGAGCTTGCGCAGGAGCAGGAATGGAGCTACCAGCGGTCAATCGACTGGCACCTGCTCGAGCGCCCAGAGCACGCGGGCGTGCAGCGACTCGTGCGTGATCTCAACCATCTACTGCGCGAGGAGCCGGCCCTCTACGAGCAGGATTTCGAGTCCGCCGGCTTCTGGTGGCTTGAGTCAAACGACGCGCCATCAAACGTGTTCGCGTTCGCGCGCGCCTCCTGTGGCGGCAAGCGGCTGCTCGTGTGCGCGGCCAACCTCTCCCCGGTCCCGCGCGAGCGCTACCGCCTCGGGCTCCCTCGCTCCGGTCGCTGGATCGAAACTCTCAACACCGATTCCGCGCGCTACGGCGGCTCCAATCTCGGAAACCCCAATGGCATCGAAGCGGAGCCGATCCCATGGCACGGGCAGAACGCCTCGGCCGAGGTAACGCTGCCCCCGCTGGCCGTCATCTGGCTCGTTCCGAGCTCGCCGGCCCGCGGAATAGCCTGCCGCCCCCCAAAATGATCGTGCCCCCACGCCGGATCGCCTCCTCGCCCGGACAGGACAACCGGCGAAGAGCACCGCATCGCGCTAAACGCGACACTCTTTGCGGGGTCGCGCTATTGCTGCGAGCCTCCGAGAACGCGAGAGTCAAACCAACCGGTCGAGCACGCTCCCGCAGCGGACGAGCAGGAGGACTCATCCGCCACAGCTGGTTTGAGGCCGAGCAGCAGCCGACGGTCGTAGACCGTCCGCTGTTGGGTTTGAGCACCAGGAGCAGCCTCGCCGTCACAACGCGCGCGACGCCCCTTCCCGTCCAAGCGGCAGTCCGCGGCGCATGGCGCGTCAGGTCCGCGACCTCGCACGACATGCAGACGCCCCCGATCGACGCCGTGCTCGAGGACGGCTATCACCCGCCTGCGCTCGCCGAGCCCGTGATCGGGATGCTGCGCGCGCTCGGTGGAGACGACGCGGCCGAGTCGATCGCGCCGGACCGCATCTACACCCGGCAAGCAGCCTCCTACGTCGGACACTACTGGGACCTGTAGCCACTACGCTCGAGCACGTCAGAACAGGGTCGGGTCCGCTCCACGCTCCGGAGTGTCGGGCGTGAGATTAGGCTTAGCGTCGTTTCGGGGGTGCTGAGTTGCGGCAGTTGACGGGCCTCGACGCGCAGTTCCTGGCGTTTGAGACACCGCGCCAGTCGGGTCATTTCTCGGTGCTGACGATCCTTGACCCGAGCACCAGGCCGGAGGGGCGGCTCGAGCTGAGCGATGTGCGGAGCATGATCGCCGAGCGGCTGCCGTTGCTCGCGCCGTTTCGTTGGCGTCTGAGGGAAGTGCCGCTCGGGTTGGATTATCCGTACTGGATCGACGACCCGGAGTTCGATCTCGATTACCACGTGCGGGAGTTGGCGCTGCCACCGCCGCTCACCGACGCGAAGCTTGCGAATCAGGTCGCGCGGATCGTCGAGCGCCCGCTCGACCACGCGCGGCCGCTGTGGGAGATGTACCTGATCGATGGCCTGCGCGACGGCAATGTCGGGATGTTGACGAAGGTCCATCACGCGGCTGTCGATGGGATGTCGGGCGCGGAGATCGGTGAAGCGCAGAACCTGACCCGCGACTGCTTCGAACACCTGCGCCACCTCCATGACGACCCCGCGACCCGCTTCGCGCTGCTGTTCGACGGCGGTGACGGCTGCTGGGAAGTCCTCGCGCGCGAGCCGATGCTCCGCTCCCGGATCTACCGCCGCGTCGCGTTCGCACCGCTGAGCGACCGCGACGTGCTCGAGCTGATCCCGACCTACCACCCGATCTACCACGACGCCGACCCCGAACTCCTGCTGCTCATCGACGACAGCGCCACCAATGGACGACTGCGGTTCTGGGCCGCGTTCACCCACACCGCCGCCGCGATCTGCCACAGCCGCCACGCCAACCACATCGACCGCAGCATCGTCGAGAGCGCGATCACCCAGCTCGCCGGCGCCAGATGATACCCGCCATCGATGTCGTCCTGGACTCCGAGGACGAGCTCGCCACGACCCAGGCCATCCATCGCCTCGCGGCCGCCGAACCGGGCGTGCTCGCGGTCAGGATCGCGCCCGACGCGCGCACCACACCCGCCTTGATCTGGGCGATCCTGCGGCCGCTCGGCAAACGCCTCGAGAATCTCGCCGGAGAGGCCCCGACGTCCCACATGGCCCAGACCTGGCTCAAAGCCCACCAGATCACCGAGCTCGTCGTGCTCCACGCCCAGCACCTCACGCCCGCACGCGACGACGAGCTGACCCATCTGATCGAGCCCACCGTCATCACCGCCACGCTCATCTACACCGGACACGGCGCCACCGACCGCCACGCAACCACCACCCTCGCGACACTTCTCGCCCGGCCGCGACGGTCCTGCCCGTCCGAAGCGCGCGCGGCGCCCTGGCCCGAGGTCCCGGTCTCGCACCCGCTGCGCCTGCGCCACGACTGCAGGCTGGCGCTATCCGAGGACGAGTTCAGGCGCGTCGACGGGCTGCTGTTCGCGACCTACAACCTCGAGCGCTGGCTGCTCGCACACCCGCGCGCGACCGACGAGCAGCTTCACCGAGCCGTCGATGTAATGCGGATCGCGCACGATCCCAGCCAGCGACACATCCGCGCTTGCGCGATCACCGCCGCCCTGAACAGCGCCGGGATCGCTCCACCGCCACCGGGGGGCGCGCGACCATTCAAGGCGCGTGTCCTGCGCGACCGGCACATCGATCAGGCGCTCGCCTACAGCCACGCGCTTGAGGCCGGTTACACGCTCTCCAAGCACCTCACAGGTTTCCCTCCCGATCTACTTCACATAATCGGCGGCGATCAAATCATCGACGACGCGATCATCGGTTGCCGCGTCCCCGAACGCGCCAGACCCATCCTGCGCGCTCTTATCCCTCGCTACAGCGGCCCAGTCCTCGGACCTCCGCGATGGCCCGCCGCAGCACAACCATCTACCGACTACCGGAACCGCCGATCCGAGCGCTCAACAACGAATGGGAACGACAAACCCGGGTGCCAAACATCCCGGACGAATCACTGCCATCGATCCGGATTTCCAATGACATCTATCCCGGAATCCACACGCGTATCCCGGGGGGTGGTCTACACCGACCGAGTCCTCGATCTCAGTGGGAAGGGGTTCGATCGGCAGCTTGAATAAGTAGCGAGAAGTGGCATTATCGTTAGTTATCGTGGCCGAGAGACCCGTTCCAGCTCCCCGACCCCGCCGGCGCTCCCGCGGCGCTCGAGCACGAGCACGAGCTCGAGAGTGCCGAGCGCTACGCGCAGAGCGCGCTCGCGCCGGCGACCCGGCGGGCGCATGAGAGCGACTGGCTCGTGTTCGCGACCTGGTGCGCGCAGCGAAGCGCCACGGCGACACCGACGACGGTCGCGGCGTTCCTCGCCGACGAGGCCGACCGTGGCTTGCGACCGGTCACGATCGTGCCCAACGCGGCTCGCTACGAGGTCAGCTTGCGCTCGAAAGGACCTGACTCTTGGGTTGCCTGGCGTTGGTCCATTGCAGCGTGAGCCCGGTGAACTGCAGCGACCTGCCGAGATCGCCAGTGTCCAGGGTCTCGATCCGGCCTTTCTTCAGGCTTCGCGGATCGAAGCCCACCGCCTGGAGCATCAGCGGGCTGCTGGCGGCATGGGGATTGGTCGGCGCCTCCCACGCGATCGCTCCGGCCGGAGCGAACGCATAAGTCTCCGCAGCCCCTGCGAGCGGCTGCGAGAGCGAGCGGCGGGTCGTTAGATTAAAGACGCCCACCGTCTCGGTAGCCGCGGCCGCGCAGTCAGGATCGGACGGCCCCTCGTACTTGTAGCACGCGTCTTGGCTGGTAAGGCCGCTCCTGACAAGGTCACTGACCTGCGTTCCGGTGATGCTTAGCTCGGACGTGGCGACATTGCCGATGTACTCCTCGCCATCAGTTGCGTTCTGGCCGACCGCGACGGACGCGCCGGCTGGCCGCAGACAGGCGTACACCGTGGACAACTGCCCGCCGCTGTACGGATCGATGCCGGTGGGCTTCTCCCACACGAGCACCTCGCTCGTCGTCTTCAGTGCCCGTGAGCGATGAGAGTTGCACGTCGCGACGTGGCGGCCCGCCTGCGTGCGCAGCAACGCGGACGCGGACTGGGGTCCGGCGAACGCCGCCAAGCACGCAATCGCAAGAGCCGACAGCCTGAGGAGCATTCGCGCCGGAAAGCCGCTCAAGTGCAGCATGACGGGACGAGTCTATATTGGCCCGGCAAGCGCGCGCCAGTGTGATGCGGCCGCAAGCCCGCGTTGTGGCTTAGGCTCAGCGATGCGGGTTAGTGCGTGGAGCAAGGCGGGAGCACCGAGAGTCGTGCCTGTCTGGCCAGCTCGCGCTCCTGCCTGATGGCGTGCGGGCGCGGTCGCCCACAACACATCGTTCTCACTCACATGCATCACGGCGCCGCCATCCCACCACGGCTGATCGGCCTTGGCGCGGCATGCCTCTTCTCGCTGCTCGCCGAGGGCGCCGCCCCGGACTGGAGCGCCAAGCTCGTCCAACCGCCCGCATCTAGATTGGAGAGTACGCCGGGTCCACCACCCGGCGGCCCGCAGGGTCGCGACCGCGAGCGAGGCTCGTACCGAACCCTGACCCCCCCAGTTCAACCGCGGCGCTCCAACCACCGCTCGGCGGTATGAGGCTCGCTCGCTAATCCTTGCTGGATCACCTCGCGCGCTTCGCCCGCCATCTGGCCCGTCTCGCGCACGTCGTCAATGCCGGCCTGCATCGTCTCGGCCGCCTGCGCGGCCGCTGCTCGCGCGGCGGTCATCATCGCAACGGTGCGCTGCTCGCCGTGGGCCATGTCGGTGATCGCGTTCGCGATCTCGCTGACCGCGCGGCCGCTCGCCTAGCCCGAGTCCCGACCCAAAGAACACCCGTCTCAGACCGACTCGAAGGGTGCCGCGGGAATGGATAATGGTTCCATTCCCCGCGAAATCGGCCGCGTTCGGTGTGCCGGCACGGGCTGGCAACTCCACTGAACATCTGGGTTGCACTCAACAACGCCAGCTCGACAAAAGAGCCTGATTTGCAGGCTCCTATGCATTATCGAGCGCGATATGTGTTCAGCCCTCCCTGGGTGTAAGCGACGTCACTGTCGCCTTCTCGGGCTGTCGCCTTCTCGGGCCACAGGCTCTACGCACCGTTCGATGCAGGTGTCCTCGCCAAGCGCTCGGATTAGCTTGATGAGGGCCGTTCGTACCTTGTGGGCAGACCGGGTACTACCGACCCCTCCCGTCGTTCAACGTTTCGACGAGAATGGGGCCCGCTCGCCCGCGGTGTCGCCCAGGACCGTGGAGGCCACCTGTCCGCGTTGTGGAAGCGTCGTTGACGAGCACGAGTACTGCTCGACGTGCGGACTGCGCCTGAAAGCTCGCCCGGGCTTGAGGAGCCGGGCGCGGA
>JBKQKK010000106.1:0-11807 GCA_052147535.1 Solirubrobacteraceae bacterium
TACAGCCGCCCGCGACCGTTCTCGAGCTCCAGCTCCAGCCGGAACCCGTCCTCGAGCGCGACGGCACGCGTAACCTGCGCGCGCAGCCGGCCGGCCGGGTGCAGCGCCACGTGAGCAGGTCGCGTCAACAGCAGCGTATCTTCGCTTTCCGCCAACCAGCCGTCGAAACCCAGGAAGCGCGCCACGAGCGCGCTCGGGGGCGCTGCCAGCAGCTCGCGCGGCGCTCCGCAGGCCACCAGCTCGCCGCCGATCAGGATCAGCAGACGGTCGCGAGCGCCCACGCCTCGGCGCGGTCGTGTACCACGACGAGCGTCGCGCGCGTATCCGAGCGCAACGCCGAGACGCTGTCCTCCAGCAGCCGCGCGCGCGTCAGCCCGTCAAGGCCCGCGAACGGCTCGTCGAGCAGCAGCACGTCGGCGGCGACCGCGATCGCCCGGGCGAGATGGACGCGCCGGCGCTCGCCACCGGACAGCGACAGCGCGGGGCGCTGCGCGAGCTGCACGGCGCCGATCGCCGCGAGCGCCTGCAGCGCGCGCTCGGTCCGCTCGGTGCGTGGCACGCCCCACCACGCGAGCGCCAGCTTGACGTTCGCCAGGACGCTGCGGCGGGCGAGGTCGGACGCCTGCAGCGCCACGGCGACGCGGGCGTGGCGCGTGATCGTGCCGGCGGCGGGCGCCAGCGTCCCGCCGAGCGCATCGAGCAGCGTGCTCTTGCCGGCGCCGTTGGGGCCCAGCAGCGCGACCAGCTCGTCCGCGCGCAGCTGCAGGCTGACGTCCCGCACGACCTCGCGCTCCCCGCGCCGCACGCACAGCCGTTCGCAGGCGAGCAGGACCCGGCCCGTGCCGGCCGCGTCGCTGGGCTCGCTGGCAGCGCCGGTCATCTCCCGGACCTGCTCGGTCATGCCGCGGGCCGAAAACGCATGCGGATGCCGTCGCCGCGCTGCTGCAGCGCGCCGAGCGTCCCCAACAGGATCAGGATCAGAATGATCAGGACGATCCCGATCGCGATCGCGTCCGCGAACCGGGCCGCATCGGCCTCGAACAGGGCCGCGCTCGCGAGCGTCTGATCGTAGCCGTACACGTTGCCGCCGACGATCACGATCGCCCCGACCTCCGACAGCGTCGTCCCGAGCGCGGCGATCAGCGCGGCTAGCACCCCGATGCGCGCTTCGCGCAGCGCCAGCGCGTACAGCTGCGCGCGCCCGGCCCCGAGCGCCCGCGCCTGCGCGAGCAAACCCGCCGGCAGCCCCTGGATCGCGGCGCCGGTCAGCGCCACGGCGTACGGCAGCGCGAGCGTGCTCTGTGCGACAAACACCGCGCGCCGCGTCAGCTGCAGATGCAGGGCGCCGAGCAGGCCCTGCGGGACGAACAGCAGGGACAGGAACAGGCCGACGAGCACCGGCGGCAGCGCCAGGCCGGCGTTGGCGAGAATCTGCAGCGCGCGGCGGCCGCGGAAGCGGCCGAGCCCGAGCGCGAGTCCCAGCGGCACGCCGATCACCGCCGCAACCGCGGTCGCGATCAGCGCGACCTCGATCGTGAAGGCGATGATGCTGAGCAGGTAAGGGTTCCCGTGGAAGATGAGCGATACGGCCAGGCGCAGCTCATCCCAGAGGAACCGCACCTCAGCGCGTCCGGAAGCGGAGGTTGATCGGACCGGAGCGCTGCTGTAGCAGCGTGAGCGCGCCGATCAGCAGGATGATCAGCGCGAGCAGCACGATCCCGATCGCGAGCGCATCGGGAACGTTGTCGAAGTCGTTGAGTTGCGAGACGACGGCGCTGGCCAGCGTCTGATCGTGGTTCTCGATGTTGCCTCCGACGATGATCACCGCCGCGACCTCCGACAGCGTCGAGGCGAGCGCGGCTGCGGTCAGCGCGACGATGTAGGGGAGCGCGAGGATCGTCTGCGCGAGGAAGACGGCGCGCAGCGTGAACTCGATCCGCAGCGAGCCGAGCACGCCCTGGGGCAACGTCAGCAACAGGACCCCGATGCCGACCAGCACCGGCGCCGTGGCCAGGCTCGCGTTGGCGAGGACGTGCAATGCGCGGCGGCCGCGGAAGCGCCCGAGCCCGAGCGCGAGCCCGATCGGCAGTCCGATCACGAGCGCGGCGCCGGTCGAGACCAGCGCCACGCGAACCGTGACCCAGGTGACAGCGAGGATGTAGCCGTTTCCGCTGACGATCAGCGGGAGCGCGGCGCGCAGCTGCTCCCAGATGTAGGACATCAGCGCCGCTTCGGACCCGGAGCCTGCTGCACGTACACGAGCCGGCCGTTCGCCAGGCGGTAGACGACCCCGGTCTGAACGCCGCGCCCGATCGTGCGCGCGCCCGGCTGCGGCAGCGGCGCGAGCGTCTGCCCGGGCGCGATCGTGATCTGCCGGATCGTGCTCGCGTGGAGCCCGTGGCGGGTGATCGCGCGGCCGAGATGCAGCGAGGACAGCGCCGCCAGCAGGAACGCGACGGACAGCACGATGCCGAGGTCAAACAGGTTCACCAGCCCATCGAGCGGATCGCCGGCGCGGTCGCTGCGGCTGCGGGAGCGTGGCGTGACAGTGATCAAGCGGCCCCGTTCGCTTGGATCTCGGGGCTCACGCCGGCCACACCGATGGACGAGCTACCGGCTTCGAAGTCGCCAGCGTGCCCGCGCGGATCGCTGATCACCGCGGCGATGTACTCGAGGTCAGACAGGTCCTGGCCGTACAGGCGCTCGCGGGTCAGCGACACGCCCACGTACTTGAAGGTGTACTGCGGGTAGGCAGCATGGAAGTCCGGCTCGATCACGTTCTGGATCAAGCCGGAGTCGCTCACGTCGCTGGTGCCGATGGCCTGATCAAGATCGGCGCGGCCGCCGCGACCGTGGGTGTGAGCGTCGACACCCTGCGCCGCTGGGAGCGCGCCGGGAGGGTGACTTTCCAGCGCCGCGGCAAGCTGCGCTACATCGCCGCCGCGGACCTTGCGGAGCTGCTGCGGGAGCGCGGCGCGACCGGTCTGAGCAGTGCCCGCAACCAGCTGCAGGGAATCGTCGTCGCGGTCAAGCGTGACGGGGTGATGGCTCAGGTCGATCTGGCTTGTGGCCCGTTTCGGATCGTCTCGCTGATGTCGCGCGAGGCGGCTGACGAGCTCGGCCTCGCGCCGGGGGTTCTCGCCACCGCGGTCGTCAAGGCAACCACGGTGATCATCGAGGTTCGCTGAGCGCGGGATTCGGCTGGTGGCCAATCCCGCGGCCGGATTGATTTGGGCGATCGGGGGCTAATCCCGGGGCGTCTCACGTTCCGTGGGCGCGCTACGTTCAATCGACGATGCCGACAAGCACCGCCAAGGCGAAGGCCGCCGCCGCCGCCGCCGATGCCAACGCTGATGCCGACGCCGGCGACGCCGGCGACGCCGCCGACGACGCCGCAAAGCGGGAGCGAGAGCGGGAGCGGGAGCGGGAGCGAGGGCGCGTGATCGCGACGCTGGCGCTCACGGTCACCCTATGGGCGTCGGCGTTCGTGGCGATCCGCTTCGCCGGGCGCGCACTCGCGCCGGGACCGCTCGCGCTCGGGCGGCTGACTGTCGGCTCGGTCGCGCTGGGAGTGGTGATGCTCGCGCGTTCCGAGCCGCTGCCACCACGGCGCACGCTGGGCTTCATCGTGGTCTGCGGCCTGCTGTGGTTCGGGCTCTACAACGTCGCCCTGAACGCCGCCGAGCGCCGGATCGACGCCGGAGCTGCGTCGCTGCTGGTCAACACGGCTCCGATCTTTCTCGCGGTCCTCGCCGGCAGGATCCTGCGCGAGGGCTTCCCGCGAGCGCTGATGGTCGGCTGCCTGATCTCGTTCACGGGTGGCGCAATGATCGCCCTCGGGGTTTCGCGGCAAGGGTTGCAGGCGACCTGGGGCGCGGCGCTGTGCATCATCGCGGCGCTCGCCTACGCGTTCGGCGTGGTCGCCCAGAAACCGGCGCTGCGAAGCGCATCGGCACTGTCGGTCACTTGGCTGGCGTGCACGGTCGCCGCCGTCGCCTGCTTACCGTACGCGCCCGAGCTGGTGCACGAGATCAGCCACGCGCGGGGCCACGGTCCGGCGCTTGCGTGGATGGTTTACCTCGGTCTCGGACCGACGTCCGTCGGCTTCGTCGGCTGGGCCTACGCGCTCGCCCGCACCGATGCCGGCCGGCTAGGCTCGACCACCTATCTGGTGCCGCCGCTGGCCGTGCTGCTCGGCTGGATCACGCTCGGCGAGGTGCCGCCGCTGCTGGCAGCGCCCGGCGGGATCCTGTGCCTGGCGGGCGTCGCGATCGCCCGGCGTCGTGGACCCACCACGGTCGCACCCAGCCGCCGCCCGTCGCGCTCGGTGCTCACGCCGCCGTCGCCTGGCGAACACGCAGATCGAAGTACAGCAGCGCGGTCGTGAGCGCCGTGAACGACTGCGTGAGCGTCGCCGCCAGGATGCCCACAGCCACGTCTGGCGCACTGGCGCTGCCGCCGGCGACGGCGGTGCCGAGCGCCGTGAGAGTGACGTTGAACGCGTACACGCACGCGAGCAGCAGCAGGATGCGAAGGTAGCTGCGGTGCGTCAGCGCTCCGCTGCGCGCCAGTGCGCCCGGCCAGTCCGTTTGCTCGATTGCCGCAACCTGCGCGACGACGGCGAACCGGATCGCAAGGAACACGCCCGGGATCACGAACAGGATGAAGCCGATGCCGATCCCGATTCCGGCGACGATCTGCGCGGCGGCCACGACCGGGAGCGCCCTCAGCCCCTGCAGGGCGACGGTCCGGATCGACGGGCGCGCGCCGTCACCGATCGCGACCAGCGTCTTGGCGTAGAGCGCCGAGACCAGTGGCCCGACCAGCGCCAGGGCGACCAGCAGCGGGATGATCGTCGCCTCCACGCTCGAACTGCGCTGCAGCGGCGCTGTGTGCGTGATCGCGAGCACCACCAGCTCGTACGGACCGATCACCGCCAGCGCCAGCACGAACAGCACGATCGGGTAGCGCGAGTAGAGCGAGATCGCGGTCGCCAGGATGCCCGCCACCGGCCGCGGCGCCTTCAGGTCTAGCGATGTCGATCGATGTTCGGCCACTCTGGTCGGTCCAGCGATGGGGCGCGGTCAGTGTGTCAGCTTGGCTGGATTTTCACCCGCGTGCCGCGCCGCGCGCGGGAGCGTGAACATCTGCTCCTCCCAGCCTGCGAACCGCCGGTAACCGAGCGACGCGTAGATCTTGTTGGAAGTCGGATTCGTGAGATCCGTGAACAGCATGCACCTGCTCGCGTTTGAGGCGAGCACGCGCTTGCTGACCGCGGCGACTGCGCTCGTCGCGTAACCGTGGCGGCGGCGCTCGACCGGGGTGTACACCGGACCGATGCGCACCGTCCCGGCGATTGCCGCGGACACGGCGACGCTCGAGACCGGCTCGCCGTGCTCCCAGATGAACTGCGCGCCGGTCGCGAGCCGGCGGTCGACGATCCGCGGCGCCTGCTGGGGTATGCCGACGCCGGCCTCGGCCATGAACGCACGCTCCCATTCGACCAGCAGGCCCCGATCCACCTCGCCCGCAGCCCGCAGCGCTCCTTGCGCCGGGCGCGGCGGCTCGCGCACCGCGCTCAGCGCGTGCATCGCCTCGTTCATTCGCCGTCGCGTGCTGCCACCCGTCAGCTCGGTCCAAGCCGCCGCGATCGCGCGTGCCGTGTCGGTCTCGGCGTTGACGCCGACCACGAGCGGATCCTCCACCAGCCACGCGCGCATCAGCTTCACCGCCGCCGTATGGTCCCCGAACTCGGTCGCGATCAGCGGCCACGGAGGGGTTCTGATCGCCACCGCGAGGATCCGATCGTGCGGGTCGAGCCGACAGGCGAGCAGCGGTGCGTCCGAGCCGAACGACTCGCCGCTCCTCAGGTTCGCGAGGATGCTCGCCATCACGTTTCGTTCCATGCGCTGCGCCAGAAAGTCCGCCACCGCCTCCGCGTACCGGTCGATATCGCGTGTGATCACAAGCCGCACTGGCCAAATCATGCCGGCAACGGCTCACGCCGGCTCGAGCACTGGTGCCCGACCTGCATGCGGCACCTGGCGCTCGCCGTCGGAGGTCGCTCTGGACCCACGGCCGCGGCAACGCTGCCGCTCAGCTGCACGTTGCTCGCGGCTGGCTGGCTTGCGCGTTCGTGCCCGACCTGCAAAGGCGCCCCGCGGCGAGCACTGCGACCCCCCAGGCGACCTTCGATCTGGTAGACCCGCACGTCGCGCGACCAGCCGTTCTGAGCTGCCTTGACCCCGTACCAGATATGCAATTCGGGATCATGCAGCTTGTCCAGCAGCGCCACGTGGTGATACCAGCTGAGAGTTGTGCAAGGCCGCCTTGCACAAATGGGCCGTCGAGCCAGGCCGCCGCGAACGCGCGCATGTACTGCAGGCTGCGCGATAAGAAGCCCCTGAGTAGCCGCGCGACAGCTCCTCGTTGGAAACGCTGAGACATCAGCCAGCAGTTGGCAACCCTTACGGTCGGTCGGCACGGCAGTCGCCGATCCGGACGTGCACAAGGCAAAATCGACGTTGCTGGACAGTCCGCGAGTCTTGCCGATCGATATACCCTTGACCCTCCCCATGAGCCCCTCACCGCGTCTGGACCACGTGCTGATCGCTGCGCCGCGGGGCTGCGAGGATGAGGCACGACGGTTCTACGGCGCGCTGCTTAGCCTGCCCGAACTGGAAAAACCCGAGCCGCTGCGGGCCCGCGGCGGGGTGTGGTTTGGATTGGGTGATGGGCAGTTGCACATCGGAGTTCAGGAGCCATTCGTGCCCGCCCGAAAGGCTCATCCCGCCTTTCGCTGGACCGACGCTGAGTTGCACGCCGTCGCCAAGCGCTTGGCAGACGCCGGAGCGCCCGTTCTCTGGGACACCGAGCTGCCGGATGTCCGCCGATTCTTCACCGAGGATCCGTGGGGCAATCGCCTGGAGCTACTCGCCCGGGCCGAAGCGGATTGAGCCACACGTAAGCGGGGTGGTTCTGCCAGCCGGCCTTCGCGGAACCATCTCCCTGCCGGATCCCGATGGTGAGCGCTCACGGATGCTGTCCGCGCTGGGGGTCGCGCCGAGCACGATCTGCAGGCTGTTGGCGGGCGCTCGTCAGCGGGCGCTGGCGCGGCCGGTGCTGATGCACGTGTTGTGGGCGGGGGACGCGCTGATCGATCCCGGGATCCCGATTGGCGATGACAGCGTCGTGTGGGCACCGGCGGCGGGGTCCTGATCGGGCCGACGTGGCCGTTGAGGGTCGGCGGTCGGCTGGTGAGCGACGGCGAGGCGGTGTTGGTCAGTTCGGGGAGGGTGCTGAGGTTCGCGGCTTCACCGCCGCCGGCTAGCAGGTCCGGTTCGGGCTGACGCCTGTCGCTTGCGGAGAGCCCGCGCCGGCGCGCGAGGAGCAGTGGCGGTTCGGTCCGGCGCTCGTCGACGCCGGCGCGCTGAGCGGCTCGCAGCTGCGTGAGGCAGCTGAGCTGGTGGGGCATCTGAACGAGGCGCGGTTGGGCTATCGCTCTGGCGATCGGCTGCGTGCTTTGCAGGGCGAGCCACGGTCCGGGTTTGACCCGGCGCAGACCACGGTTGGCGATCGGTTGGAGGCGAATGCGACAGAGCTTGGCTGCTCGGTCTCGAAGCTGTTCAAGAAGCTTCACGAGTTTGGTGCGTTGGTGCGTTGGTGCGCTGGTCGACCGGCGAGCGGCGCGATCCGCGGTCGGTCCCGAGGTTTCCAGTGGGTCGGCCTTGATCTGACCGCCGCGCGTGATGTGTGCACGCGATCGATCGATCGTGCTGGTGATGGCCGCGATCGGCGTCCGCAGCGACGACCTGTACGACGGAATCCTCCGTGGCCTGTTCGGGGCCGGTATGCCTCGTCGGGTTCGCGGTGCTCGGGCAGTATCTGGGGCTTCGGCGAACCGGCGTCGACTAATACGAGGTCTAGGTCGTATCGGCGATTCGGTGCCCGATCGCTGGGACCGTCTCGATGATCGGTGGTTCTCCGAGCCTGCGTCTGAATCGCCGTCTAGCGCGTCCACCCTGAGAGCACCTGCTTTGCGCGGAACGTGGGTTCGGCCTCGGCCTGCGCAGGCGAGTTGGGGGATCCTAGCGTCGAGGATGCTGGAGCGCAATTACTGGTTGCACTCGAGGACCTCGAAGATGAGGGTGCCAAGCCGGCGGCAGACGAGCGGGTCCGTGCCCGGGCGCTCGCTCCGGCCGGTAGGCGTCGACAGCTGCCTGCTGCGTGAGCGCGGTGTTCGAGCTCGTCACCCAGAGTCCTGTCGCGCGGCGCGAACGTCGGCTACGCTTGCGTGCAGCAGCGGCCGACCGAGATTTTGCAGCCTCCGTGCAGCCCGAGACAGGCCAGCGGAGGCCGAAAGGCCCGGAAATCCCTGCAAGCGCCCTCTTAGCTCAGTTGGTAGAGCACTTCCATGGTTAGGAAGGGGTCGTCGGTTCGAGTCCGACAGAGGGCTTCGACGATTTGCAGGGATTTCCGGGGGGGGGGGCGGCAGGAGAGACAGTCGAGTTTGGCGCAACGTGGGCGCAACTCTCGCCCAAAATTGCGCCGAGTTCCGCCCAGCGGATACCGCTTTCATGTCGCTCTGCCGGCGCTGAATGAGCGATTCTCGGAGGCGTCCGTTAGCGTCCCGGGCCCCGGCGTTCCGCCGATTGCACCGGCTCTCACGGGGCGCTTGCTCGCGCATGTCAACGCTCGCTCGATGGCGTGGGACGGCGGCGGGAGAGGGGCTGAACACTTCTCGCACGTTCGGCGCCGTCTGTGGCGCGCGGAAGGCCTCGTCCTGACACGCCAGCCTGGGCTCGCCTGGGCGGGCCGTGTTCTGCTCAGCCTGTCCGCTGAGACGGCGTACATCGGCTCGCTGTCTGCGGCGAGCGACGCGCAGATGAGCCTCGGACAGGAGCGCATCTCTGTCACGCTGGAGGTCGCGGGTTCAAGTCCCGTCGCTCCCGGAAGACTAAGACAAAGGCGAGCCAGATCGCACCAATAGCAGGACTTTTCTGGCTCGTCGCAGTGCACGCGTTCGCCATCACGGGTCGGTCAAAGCCAGATCGAGACGGAAAACCGGTGAACAACTTCCGTCCCCAGAGCCGAGGTGGCCGCGATGAGCGACCGCTGCGCGTGGCTGAAGGAGCCGTGTCCGTACTGCTGCGCAGCGCCCGGCGCGTGTTGCCGAGAGCATCGGCATGCGTCTGCGAAACGCCCGAGTCCGGTGCTGCACGTCGCACGGGGCTGGCGGGAGCGAGGATGCCCGACCTGTAAGGCGCTGCCAGGTGACCCGTGTCGCGCACCGTCGGGCCGGGAAGCTTCCCAGACCCACACTGCACGGCTCGATCCCGCGCGCGGCGAGTTGGCGGGTCGCGAGGCAGTGTGGGCGGAGCTCGCGCGCCGCGACGCGACAGTCGCGGTGGTGGCGTTCTCCGGTCGCGCCGGCGCCGGAGGAACCACCGGATCGGTCACGCTGCGCTGTCTCGGGGGCCAGGACCTCGTCAGGCTAGAGCGCTGGAAAGATGGCGAGCTGGCGCTCGCGCTTGAGGGTCCGGTCTGGGACCGCTATGGCCAGTTCGCCGGCCACCCCTTGATCCGCGGCACGGTCTCGTGGCTGCTCGCCGAGCGCTGCATCCTGATCAGCGGTCGCCGCGGCGGCGAATCCTTCGAGGAGCGGCTCACATGAGCCCGAGCACACTTCGGCGCGGTTGCGCGGCGTTCTTGCCCCCTTGTGGAGGGCCACCACATACCCGGCGCTCTCCCTCGGGGACGAGAAAGACCGGGTTGCCGCCCGGTCTTCTAAAACATAGGCGCCGTCAGCGCCGCACCAAACCCTGTAACGCGAGTGTAGCCGGTTGGCGGACGGAATCCTTGACCTGCTGCGCCGGTCTGCGTCCTTCTGCTGGCTGATGAGCGTCATCGCGAGCGCCTCCCCCCATGTCAAGGCGCTGGCGATGGCTTTCAACCAAGCAGCGACGAGCCCAACCGGTCATTCGCTGCCTGTCGGCAGCGCCTTGCGCCGATCTGAAAGGTCGCGAATCTGCGTCGGCGCCGCACGAACCAGACGCTCTCACTTCGACTCTCCCCCGGAGCTTGTGTGCGCCGGGGGTGGCGTATGCCGCCGGCTTGCCCGTTGTCCATCAACCACAAGGAGCGCCTGATGCCAGGTCTCGAACCAGCCTGTAAAGACGGCCGTAAAGACGCGCATGTAGACGGACCTAAAGACAGACGTGTAGACGCGTGTAAAGACAGCGGCGACGCGCCGCGGGCTGCGGCGCGGCGCGGCGGCGCTGTCGTGATCGTGTTGGCGAACCACAAGGGAGGGGTCACGAAGACGACGTCGACCGCGAATCTGGGGGCGATGCTCGCCGAGCGTGGCCGCCGGGTGTTGGTTGTGGATTGCGATCCGCAGGCGAATCTCAGCGAGGCGTTCGGGTGGAGCGAGAACCTCGTCGGCGAGCGCCTGGAGGATCTGCTCGCGAACCCAGACGCGTCCGCGCGGTATCGGCCGCCCGTGGCGCTGCTGCCCGATTTGGAGCCGTTGTCTGCGTGGCGTGAGCTGTTGCGGATCATCCCTTGCACCGACGCGCTCGCTGATGTCGCCGCGGACCTACCGAGCGCCGTCGGGGACGGCTACGAAAGCCAGCTCAAGCTGGTGCTCGACGCCCAGCGCCCGGCGTTTGACCACATCCTGCTGGATACTCCGCCGGGGCTGGGGAACTTGTCGGGGATGGCGATCCTCGCTGCCGATGAGCTGTTGATTCCGGCGTTGGCGGCGGATCTCGACGTGCGCGGCGCCGGGAAGCTTTATGACCTGGTCGAGTCACAGGTCCCGGATCTGCGGATCCTGGCGGTGCTGATCGCGGCCAGCGAGCGGCGATGGCGGGTCACCCGCGACGCGACCGCACGGATGGACGCCGACGACATGCGGGTGCTGCCGTTTCACATACCGAGGGCGGTCAGGGTCGCCTCCGCGCCACGCTACCGCGCACCAACCGCGGTGCTTGAGCCCGACTCGCTGGTCACGCAGGCCTACCGCCGGCTCGCGAACCACATCCTCGAGGAGCGCCGTCCATGACCGTCCATCAGGAGATGCCGCCAGCCCGTCGGCGCCCGATTCCTGGGATGGCGTCCAGCGCGGAAACGACGGTCCTTGACGCGGAGAGACCGACGAGCTCGCCGGCGACGAACGCGAAGCCGAGGCCGGGCAGGTCGCGCGGTACGCAGCGACGTTCGCCGGCTTTAGGTGCTGAGGGCGAGGCGGCGGGACGCAGACCGGCGGTCGACTACGCAGCGACGCGGCTGGTGAACCTCCGGCTGCCTGTCGACCTGCACGATCGCTTCAAGCAGCTTGTGCGCGAGGCGGAGGCGCGCCACTCACGGTTGCGGCATCCGAGCTTGACCGAGCTCGTGATCGCGCTGTTGGAGGAAGGTCCAGGGGATGCGGACGAGGTCGCGGAGTTGATCCGCCGCAAGCGCGCCGCCGAGCACGGAGCGCAGCCATGAACCGCCCCGGTGAGGAGATGGTCCAGCTGCGCGATCGTCGCGAGCTGCCGTTCTTCCAGGTCCACCTGGCGGCGGTCCGTACGATCCGGGAGGCTGCGAGCGGCCCGCGGCTGGTCCGCGCGATCGGGTTCTACGCACTCGTGTGCCAGCTCGCGAACGAGCAGCGCAACAGCGGCGAGCACCGCGTCGTGCGGGTCAGCTACGACACGCTCGTGGCGCGTGGCCAGGCCGGCCGCAGCACCGTCAAGGCGCTGTTGGACACGCTCGCGCGTGCGCGGGTGATGAGGTACGAGCGCGTCAATGACCCCGCCCGC